>CALLZA010000602.1 GCA_937858165.1 uncultured Ardenticatenia bacterium | reverse complement strand
AGAGGGTATCGTGCTTCTTCAGTGCGATTCATCGCACTTTCACGCTAGCGGTGGGTTTCAACCCACCGCGACGGTGCCCACGGCGACAATGCCCACCGCGGCCGATCGGCCCGGTCGGCCGATTTAATTGTTAATCTCCTAAAACGCGTTGCCAGAGTGGGAGCGCCGCTTCAACCGGTTTCAACCCGTTTCGCGGGGCAGCGGCAGGTTTGAACCCGCCGGTGGCGTGCGCTACCAGCTACTGGCCGCGCAACGCCTGCCGCTGCCGCTCCACTTCCAACCGTTCCTTTTCCAGCGCCAGCCGCTCTTTCTCCAGCGCCAACCGCTCGCGCTCCAGGGCGACGACGTGCTTCTGGTCGAGCCGCGCCTCGTCGCGCGTGCGCCAGATCTGTGACGCCACCAGCCCTAGCAAGCCGGTCAGGGCGGTGATGACGGCGGCCACGGCCAGCGACAATTCGCGCAGATCGTCAGTGGAGATGTCCGGCTGTTGGGGATCGACCGTCTCTTCGCCCGGTTCGGGCGTCAGGTCGAGCGGCGGCACCGGCAAAACGTGGGCCGCGCCGCGCAGCAGTTGGCTGGCGGCAAATACCAGGCTGAGGGCGACCAGGATGAGTAGCCCAAGGGAGAGGAGATCGCGGGGCGAACGTGGTTTGTCGGCCATAGGTACCTATATGACGAACCGGACAGGGCACATGTTCCCCAGGCCTGAAGGATGACGCGGATCGGCCCTCATGCGGCGGCTAAGACTTCCCTCTTAATCCGCGTGCGGCGGCCTGAGCCACGTCATCCTTTCCAGATTATACCCCATTTTTGGGGTTTTGATCATTGGCGGTTTGCGGATAAAGAGCGCCCAAGAGTGGCGACCAGCACCACCACAGCAGATGGCCGACTAGCGACGGCCGCCCGTCGTCCTCCCATGCCCGCACCTCCCTGTTCATAACGCTCTCTGCGCCCCGGCCGCCGCGCGATGGTGGGACTGTTTACCATGATGCCGCGACGCGGCCGGAGCTACTCACTCACCACGCCCCGGCGTAGTCGCTCTGGTAGGGCACAACCGTCCCCTGTGTCCACGCCCAGTGCAGCTCCACAAGCTGCCGCAGGTGCAACAGGTCGTGGGACACCCAGGCGGCAGCCATGTCGCCAGGGTGGTAAGTAGCGCCCCACGGCATCACCACCTCGGCTGCGAAGTCGGGCGCGTCCAGCCCCCGCAACCAGTCGAGCGAACGCTGCCGTTCGCCCAGGAAGTTGCTGAGCGACTCGGCCAAATCGCGCCGGTTGTAGTCGCGCGCCGTCACCCAGCCCTGCGGGTCGATGGGTGGGGCCACTTCACTCGGTCGATGCAGCAGGAGATCGAGCCGGACGCGAAAGTCCTCGCGCTCTTCGTCGTAGAGGTGGTTAATCACTTCCAGGATCGACCACGAATCGGCGTCGGGTTTCCAGCGCGCCTGCTCGTCCGATACGTCTTCGACCAGCGCCCGGATGTACGCCGCCTGGCGGGTCATTTGTGCCGTCATCTCGCTCACAGTCAACATGGCTTGCCCTCGTCGTCTAGCGTGTCTCCGCGCCATAGGAGCGCAGCAGCGCGGCCGTCGCCTCGTCCCCCCGCTCCAGGGCCACGTCGAGCGCCGTCCGCCCCTGCCAATTCGTCCACGCCAGGTCGGGGTCGGCGTTCGCCAGCAGCCAGGCGGCGACCGACCTGGCCCCTACGGCCACAGCGTTGGCCAGGGCCATGGTGTCGCCGTCGCGCGCGCCTGCCTCATAAAGCTGGGCCACCAGGGCCGCGTCGCCGCTGAACGCCGCATGGCACAGCAGCGGGATACCGTGCGCGCCGCGCGTGTGAACGGCGGCCGTATCGGCAGCCAGCGCCCGGGCCACCTCGTCCCGCCGGCCGAGCATGGCCGCCGTCGGCAACTCCAGCGGCGCACCCTCGGCCAGCAGGAACTCGGCCACCTCGCGGCTACCGACGTGGGCCGCGCCCTGGATGGCCGTCTCGGTGTCGCCCGGCGCCCATACGTTGGCAGCATTGAGCAACCGTGGATCGGCGGCCAACAGGGACTGCACCGCGGCCAGGTTGCCGTGGCCGGCGATGACGAATTCGCGGATTTGATCAGGGGTCAGGGGGGATGTATCGGTCATTCTACCTCTTGGCAGGATTCTGGAGAATCGCGCTACAGTGTAAAAACGAAACGGCCGCCTCACCAACCTTACGGTCAGGGAGACGGCCGTCCGACTCTAAATTAGTCGCCCCAAAGGGCGTCGATTACCAGCTGTTACGGCTGCGATTGCGGTCGCGGTCGCCGCCACCGCTGCGATTGCCGCCGCCGTAGCCACCACCACCGCTGCGATTGCCGCCGCCGTAGCCGCCGCCACCGCTGCGATTGCCGCCGCCGTAGCCGCCGCCGCCGCCGGAGCGCTCTTCGCGCGGGCGGGCTTCGTTGACGCTCAACTCACGCCCGTCCACTTCCTTGCCGTTCAACGCCTTGATGGCCGCATTAGCGGCCGAATCTTCCATTTCGACAAACGCGAAGCCACGAAAACGGCCGGTGTCACGGTCGTTGATCATGGCAATCGACTGAATCTCGCCAAACTCGGAGAACAGATCACGGACCTGATCTTCGGTGGCGCCGAACGACAAATTCCCTACGTACACTTTCTTCGTCAACTTGAAACTCTCTCTACAAACTAATAACGGGCCGGCAAGCTGGTCATTACCGCTCCGGCCCGGACGACAAAACCAATGAGCAGTATACACGACATAAAAGAAAAAAGCTAGCCCAATTTGGCGATTGTCCAATCAATCACTCATTTTGCCCCGAAACGCGACTCGGAGGCGAGGCTATATGTTGGGGTCGGCCGAACGGTTAAACGAGAAGCGCACGATATCGCTCCGTCGTTGCCAGCCCGTGGCTTGCCAGAAGGCGATGGCCGCGTCGTTGTCGGCGAAAACGTCGAGGTGGGCCTTATGGATGCCCTGCGCCGCCAGCCCGTCGAGCGCCCGCGCCACCAGCGCTCGGCCGACGCCGTGCCCGCGATGGTCGGGGGCCACCACTACGTGGTGGAGATAGCCACGGCGGCCATCGTGACCGCAGAAGACACAGGCGACCAGCCCGTCGTCCCCTTCGGCCACCAGACTCAGACCGGGGTTGCGCGCCAGGTAGCGGGCGACGGCCTCCGGCGAGTCAGCGGCCCGGACGGCGATGCCCGGCGTGCCGCTCATGAGGGCCATCCCCGCGGCGTAGGCATCGGCCGTCATCGGCCGGATGGTCACCGCGCGGAC
>CALLZA010000601.1 GCA_937858165.1 uncultured Ardenticatenia bacterium | reverse complement strand
GAGATCGAGTCCCCCCGTGTCCGAAAGGCTCTGGACGATGCGGCCGTGGGGCGGCTCGGGGCCGGTGTTGAGGAATTGCAGTCGAGCCTGAACTTCTTCGGCCGTCGGTAGCCGGAACAGCGGCGAACTGGCCCGCAGCGCCGCCATCTCACGGAAGTGGGCCGACGCGGCGGCGATGTGCTCCGGCAGCGGCATCAGGTCAAGGTTGGCCAGCAGTGGGGCCATCACCGGCCACATACTCTCGTTGTCCCCCGCCAGCGGCAGGCCGCGCCCCCAGTGGGTCGTCTGCCCCGTCCAGTCGAGGGCGTTGAACCAGTCGCCGGCGTTGTAGCTGTTGCGGTCGAGCGACTTGGAGCGCAGCAGGTCGTCGCCCGCCTGGAAGAAGGGCACGCCCTGGCTGAGCATGACGATGCTGTTGCCCAGGTTCTGCATGCGCACGCGCTGGGCCATATCGGCGTCGGCCGGGGCCTTGTACTGGATGGCGTCGAACAGCGTCTCATTGTCGTGCTTGCTGACGTAGACGATATTCTCCTGGGGGTCGGCCGTATACCCGGCGGGCGAGCCGTTGTAGTCCACGTCCGCGCCCGTCACCATCTCCCCGCTGGCGGAGGGGAAGGTGTAACCGGCCAGATTGCCGGCCAGCCCGACGCGCACCAGGTCGGTGAAGCGCAGCAGCCGGGCCAGTTGTTCCTCGGCCGTGCCCTGGTCGGTTTCGTTGGGGTCGGTGTAGAGGCCGGTGATGAAGCCCTGTTCTTGCTGGCCGCCGAACGGGCTGCCGCCGCGGGCCGCGTCGCGCAGCCGGTCGTTAAACGTGCCGATGCCCGTACCGGCCATGTTGCGCTGGGTGGCGTTGATGCCGCGGGCGTTGCCGGCCACCTCGCCGAAGTCCCACCCCTCGCCGTAGACGTAGATCGACGGGTCGATCTCGTCCAGCGCGGCACGGACGGCCAGCATGTCGTCCTTCATATGGTGGCCCATCAGGTCGAAGCGGAAGGCGTCGATACCGTACTGCTGCGCCCACAGGCGCGTCGAATCGACCATCAGCTTGCGCATCATGGCGTGTTCGGTGGCCGTGTTCTGGCAGCAGGTGCTCGTCTCGACGCGGCCGGAGGCGGTCAGACGGTGGTAGTAGCCGGGCACGATGCGGTCGAGCACCGACAGATCGCTCTGGCCGCTGGCGTTGGTGTGGTTATAGACCACGTCGGCCACGACGCGCAGCCCCATATTGTTCAGCGCCAGCACCATCTCGCGGTATTCGCGGATGCGCGCCGGGCCATCGGGGTCGGTGCTATAGCTGCCTTCGGGCACGTTGTAGTGCAGCGGGTCGTAGCCCCAGTTGAAGGCGTCGAGGTCGCGCACTTCGGCGATGATCGCCTGCTGCTGGTCGGAGTCGGGCGGCAGGGCGGCCAGCTCGGCCCGATCCGGCTCGGTGCGCTCAGCCGCGTTCTCGTTGATGGTGGCGATGTCGAACGTCGGCAGCAGGTGCAGGTGGGTCACGCCCGCCTCAGCCAGTCGCGCCAGATGCACCGCCCCGTCCCCCTGCGTGAACGCACCATACGTCCCGCGCAACTCGGCCGGCACGCTCTGATCATAGGCGCTGAAGTCGCGCACGTGCAGCTCGTAGACGACGATGTCCTCCGGCGCGGCCAGCGGCGGCCGCTGCCGCCCGTCCCAGCCCTCCGGCTTCAGGTCGGCGTCGTCGAGGTTGATGATCTGGCTGCGGGCGCTGTTCATCGACAGGCTGACCGAGTACGGGTCGGTCACCAGATTCGTCTCCACCGCGCCGGTGCCGGGGGCGAAGACGGTCACCTCGTAGAGGTAGTACTGGCGGTCCCACTCCGGCTCGCCGGCCAGCGTCCACACGCCGGTGTCGGGGTCGACGCGCATAATCTGCGGGTCGCTGCCCTCCGTCTCCGGGTTGGCGTCGGCAAAGCGCACCAGGCGCACGCGCTGGGCCGTGGGGGCCCAGACGCGCAACACAGGCACGCCATCCTCGTAGCTGACGCCCAGCGGGCCGTCATAGGGGTAGAGGTCGTCGATCACGCCGGCGATCTGCAAGCCGGTGGCGTCGAGCAGCTCCCCGCCCCCGGCAGCGCTGACGGCCACCTGCCCCTTCAGGGCGATGCGCGCCGTGCCCGCGCGGCCGGGCAGATGGAAGACGGCGTAATCGGCCAGGTGGGGGAAGCGCGCGGCTAACTCCTCCGGCAGCCCGGCGGGGTCGTAGGTCAGGGTGATCGGCCGGCCGCTGACGCCATCCTGGTCGAGCACCAGCGGCTCGCCCGTCTCGGTGAAGTGGAAGGCGTAGGTGTTGTCGGGGTTGTACTCCACGTCCCAGACGATGGTATCCCAGGCAACCCAGTGGGCCTTGGCCTCAGCCAGGCTGCCGATCTGGGCGCTGCCGCCGACCTGGATGGTCATGATCTTGTTGCCTGCGTTCCAGACAAACGACACCAGCGTGCCCTCCTCGGTAACCTCGAACGGAATGTTGGCCCCACCGGGCGCGCCTGCTTCGCCGTAGTTCTCATCCCAACTCTGGCCGACGGCCACCTTGGCCTCATACGCCCCGGCGGGGATGGCGTCGGTCATGAAGACGTAGGTGCCGTCACCATCAGGGTCTTGCAGCCAGGAGCGCAGGCAGTCGGGCGACCACTCGGCCGGGCAGCCGATGTCGTCCTGGAAGCTACCGGCGACGGTGGCGATGGTGCTGCTCACGTCCTCAGTCACCCAGCCGGTCTGGGTGGAGAAGTAGAAGGTCACGTCGCCGGCCTCTTCGGTCACGAGCGGGATGTTGCCGCCGCCGGGTTCGGCGTTCAGGCCAAAGTTGACGTCCCACGCGCCGTTGAGGGCCGCCTTGTACTCGTACTCACCGGCCGGCAGGGGGAACGTCCCCGTCCACAGGTCGTCGTCGGCGTCGTAGGTCAGGGCGGTAGCGTCGCAATCGGGCAGCCACGTCTCGTCGCAGCCGGCTTCGGGCTGGATCGTTCCGGCAATGACGACAAGCTCCGGCGGCGTGGCCACGGCCGGGGCGGGCATGGTCGCCTCGCTCGCGCCGCTCTGCGCCGCGGCGGGGTCGGCGGCGGCCATGGTCAGCGTGCCCGCTTCGGCGTCGTAGGCGAAACGCACCGCCTCCCCCTCGGCCACGGTGAAGGCGACAGGATCGCCCTCGCCGGGCACGGATTCGAGCGCCCCGTCCTCATCGCCGGCCGTCTCGGCCACGGCGGCGCTGTAGTCGCCGGGCGGCAGGGCGGCCGACAGGTGCTCATAGACGCCGTTGCCGTCGGGATCGGCCAGTAGGCCGCGCAGGCACTCCGGGGAGTCATCGGCCGGGCAGCCCAGTTCATCCTGGAAGTCACCGAAGACGCTGATCAGGGAGTGGTTGACACTGTCGGCCACCCAGCGCGTGTTGTGGTCGTACCAGAACGTCACCGGCCCGCCCTCAGCCACTTCCACAGGGATGTTGGGACCGTAGTAGACCTGTCTCTTATACACATCTCCGAGCCCACGAGACCGTACTAGATCTCGTATGCCGTCTTCTGCTTGAAAAAAAAAAACTCACCATACTCAGAGCAACAACAAACAGACACGACCACATCAAGAAACGTTGACAAAGCCTCAATCAGCTCTCATCCAAGACCCACGACGATAAGACGACAGACCCTAGCTCAGCGCACGAGAATCACCAACTACATGAGTTA
>CALLZA010000600.1 GCA_937858165.1 uncultured Ardenticatenia bacterium | reverse complement strand
TGGTGGTTCTGTGACTGCATGCATATTTATGTGGTACCTGATGTGCTCGTGAGCGTTAGGGTCATGTGCTTATGTGTTTGGTGTGTCTTATTTAGTTATTGTGTGAGTAGTGTTTTGTAGTGATATGTTGTTTTTTTTTTTCAAGCAGAAGACGGCATACGAGATCTAGTACGGTCTCGTGGGCTCGGAGATGTGTATAAGAGACAGGTAGGACAGTTGGCGCGGCGCGATGTGGATGGTGATCTCTTTGGTCTCGCCCCGCTTGAGCGACAGGCGCTCGAAGCCGACCAGAGCCTTCTCGGCCATCTGGACGCCGGCCGGGACCTTGCCCGCGCTGAGGTAGAGTTGCACGACCTCATCGCCGTCCATCGGACCCATGTTGCGGATGCTGACCTTGACGTCGTAACCACCATCGGCGGTGGGTGTGACCACCAGCTTCTTCGAGTACCGGAATTCGGTGTAGGACAGGCCATGACCGAAGGCGAACAGCGGCTTCACGTCGTGCTTGTCGTACCAGCGATAGCCGACGAAGATGCCGTTGGTCTCCATGTCAACAGTCTTGTAGTTGTGGTTGCTGACGCCCAGGAACCCAAGCGTGTAGACGCCGGGGTAGAGCGGGCAGTTGCCATCTACCGGCGGGTTGCTGGTGATGATCAGCGGGTTGCAGTTGGGGTCATACTGCGGGTAGGCCGTAGCGCTGGCCGGGAAGGTCACCGGCAGCTTGCCGCCGGGGTTGGCCGTGCCCAACAGGATGTTGGCCGTGGCCACGCCGCCCATCTGGCCGGGATACCACATCTGCAGGATGGCCTTGACCTGGTTGACCCAGGGCATCCAGACCGGGTCGCCGGTGTTGAGGACAACCACCGTGTTGGGGTTGGCCGCGGCCACAGCGGCGATGAGCTGATCCTGATAGCCGGGCAGCGTCAGGCCGAGGGCGACGTTGTTGCCGCCACGATCGGTGCCTTCGGTGCCTTCGTCATAGGCGAAGACGATGACCTTGCTGGCGCTTTGGGCGGCCGCGACGGCCTCGGCGATCTTGGCTGACTGCCACTCTGGGGTGATCCAGCGGAACTGAACCATCAGCGGGACGGTCGTCTTGGCAAAGGCGCGCAGGTCGAGCGTGTGCGTCTCGCCGGCGGCGAAGGTCACGGTGTAGCTGCCCTGGTGCCACTTGGGGCCGTTGGGGTCGTGGGACTTGGCCGTCTGGAGCATCTTGTCCCAACTGGCCAAAGCAGAGTAGCCGAAGCCGCTGCTGCCGGTGGCGTAGGCGTTAAGGTTGACGCGTCGGTTCTGATTGGAAGCAAACCCATCGACGAAGAGCTGGGCGCTGTTCTGATCCTTGACGAAGACCTTGAGCTGGTAGCTGCCGGCCGACGGGGCGGTGATAGTCGCCTGCCAACGCCAGGCGGTGTTGGCGGGCAGGGTGGTGTTCATGTAGTCGACGGTGGCGTCCAGTTGATCGGGCGCGCAGTTGGCCGTGCACGGGGCCGGGGCGACACCGGTGCCCGGCACGACCGTGTCGATCTGCGTCCGCAGCCAGCCGTTCTGGCCGGCGAAGGGGGCCGGAGCCGTGACGGCCGTGGCCGGCATCACTGTGCCGTCCAGGTCGTAGCCGGGGACGTAGCTGATCTTGGCGTTGGCCTTGGCCGTCGACTTCACCGCCGCGTAGGGGCTGATGACGTTGTCGTAGGGAGTGACGTTGGCGCTGCCGCCGCCGCCGATGTAGGGGGTGACCGCGGTCGGGCCCATGAAGACGACGCCCGACTTGCCACCGCGGCTAACCAGCTCCTGGTTGCGAATCGGTAGGCCGTGATTGACGTTCTTCAGCAGCGTGGCGCTGTCTTCAGCCACTTCCAGAGCGACGGCAAAGGTTTCGGTCTTCAGCGCTTCCTTGTCCGGGCGGGCCGGGACGTAGGGCGTGCCGTCAGTGTAATGCGTGCCGAAGGCCGTGCCTTCCAGCAGGCCGGCGTTGTTCATCTGCTTCAGGATGCGGAAGATGGCCTGGTCAATGGCCGCCATCCACTCCGCGGCGGTGTAGGCCGGGACGGCGGGGAAGTCGTTGGTCAGGGCGACCGCGGCGCTACCATTGGTGGCCAGCGATTGCAGGGTCGCATCGGCCCAGCCGTTGCCGGTGCTGCCGCTGGGCATGGCGATGTCGAGGCCGTAGATCAGGTCGCTGCTGCGGTGCGTCGCACCCCAGTCGGACATGTTGAAGCCCTCGAAGCCCCACTCATCGCGCAGAATCTGGTTCTGCATGATGTCGTTAGAGCAGCCGTAGACGTCGTTGATGCGGTTGTAGGAGCACATGATCGCCCCCGCGCCTGCCTTCACGCCGGCTTCGAACGCCTGCATCTCGCCCTCATAGAGCGTCTGTTCATCAATGGCGACGCTGGTCGACATGCGGTTGTTCTCGAAGTCGTTCATGGTGAAGTGCTTGAGGGTGGCGATGAGGCCCTGATCCTGCATGCCCTCCACCTGTGGCACGAGCAATTCGGCCAGCACGAACGGGTCTTCACCCAGCGTCTCAAAGTTGCGGCCGGCTGTGGGGAAGGATACTTGATTGATCATCGGGGCCAGCAGCACGTCCTGGTTGGTGGCGCGACCTTCCTTACCCATCACCAGGCCGAAGTTGTAGGCGTTCTCGCGGCTGAACGACGCCGCCAGGCCGACGGGCGCCGGCAGCGCAGTATTATAGTTGCCGCTCAGGCGGATGCCGGCCGGGCCGTCGGTGAGGCGCAGCGGCGGGATGCCCAGGCGAGCCACGCCGGCTACGGTGCCGGCCTGGCCCTGGCAGCCCTGGACGGATGGGCTAATGTTGGCCGTGGCGCAGGTGGTGTCGCTCGAGCCACGGATCATGAGGCTCTTCTCGGCCAGGGTCATCTGGCCGATCAGGTTCCACAGTTCGGCATCGGTCAGGGTGCCGCTGCCCCAGCTACTGGTGGACGCGGCTGCCGGGGTCGGGGTGGGGGCAATCACGATGACGGCGATGAGGCTGAGGGCCAGGGCGGCCAGCAGCAGGATGCGCCGTAGAGGCTTTCTATTCAGGGACATGAGTTTCTCCGCTTCGTTTGCAACAGTGACAGAGTTAAGGATGGGTTATGCTCGGGTGAATTCGGTTGGGTTTCGTCTGAAGTGGCGCGGGCGCCACCCGGTTGACTCGCGTTCGGCTACCTTTCATTCAGCTCCTTGAACCCCGGGATAATGAGGTCGGGCGAACGTTTTACATTTTACGGACCGTTAACAATTGTTAAATCGTCCAAAGCGATGATTTGTGCGCCCAGGTCGGCATTAGATATATATCTTTTGCCTGAATATTGGAGCACTTTGGGGGTTCAAGTTGCCCAATGGGGTATAATTTGGTTGTTGGGTAACTTTTTGTGAGCGGATAGAGTGCTCATGAAGTACATTGTAGAAACGGATCGCCTGTGGGTAACTCTCGACGATGCGCCGCAGGCGATCGAAGTGGGGTCGGCCGACTGGTTCGATTGGCTGGCGGAGAACGACCGCTTCGTCTATCGCCATGAGGCGACCCACTACACCTGTCTCTTATACACATCTCCGAGCCCACGAGACCGTACTAGATCTCGTATGCCGTCTTCTGCTTGAAAAAAAAAAACAACCAAAACACATCCTGCGTTACTCACTATGTGTATAACAATACCCAAAATCGCAAGTAATATAACTCAGTTCAGAAATCACCTG
>CALLZA010000599.1 GCA_937858165.1 uncultured Ardenticatenia bacterium | reverse complement strand
CCACTAGGTGATCGCCACAGGACGCTGGCCGTGCTCCCCCAGCGTGGTGGCGTGCTGGCGCACGACCCCCTGCGCGCCCGGCAGGCGCGGGCGGGCCCCTGGCGCCCGCGACGGAACGCCCGCGTCATTGACACCCCGGGCGGGGTGGGCAAGCCCCCGAGAAGGGATTTGCCCGCCACCGTCCTCTCCCGCCGCTACACCACGTTGAAGTCGAGCGGCAACCAGAACAACGAGATCGGCGTCCCCCTGACGCTGCTCAATCTGCGGCCGGAACACGAGCGGGCGGTCATCGAGATGGGCATGTACGCCCAGGGCGAGATCGACCTGCTCTGCAATTTGGCCCGACCGCATATCGGCGTCGTGACGATGATCGGCCCCGTCCACATGGAGCGCCTCGGCTCGCTGGAGGCCATCGTCGCCGCCAAGCGCGAGCTGGTGGCGGCCCTGCCAGAAGACGGCGCGGCGGTGCTGAATATCGACGACCCACGGGTGATGAGCATGGCCGACCACACCCGCGCCCGCGTCTTCACCTATGGCCTCGACCCGGCGGCCGACCTGTGGGCCGACGATATCGACTCGATGGGCCTGTCCGGCGTGCGCTTCACGCTCCACCACGACCGCGAGGCGCTCAGCGTCCGCGTGCCGCTGTTGGGCCGCCACAGCGTCCACACCGCGCTGCGCGCGGCAGCCGTCGGCCTGCTCGAAGGGCTGCGCTGGGACGAGATCGTCGCCGGGCTGAACGCCGGCACGTCCCAACTGCGCCTTGTCGTCAGCGACGGGCCGCGCGGCTCGGTGCTCATCGACGACACCTACAACTCCAGCCCCGACTCGGCCCTGGCCGCGCTGAACCTGTTGGCCGACCTGCCGGGCCGCCACATCGCCGTCCTGGGCGACATGCTGGAACTGGGCCGGGCCGAGAAGCAGGCCCACCGCGTCGTCGGCCGCCGCGCCGCCGATGTGGCCGATATCGTCATTGCCGTCGGCGAGCGCGCCCGCATCATCGGCGCTGAGGCGCTGGCGTTGGGCATGGCTACCGACCGCGTCCACGTCGTCGCCGAGGCCCCGGCGGCCGTGCCCATTCTGGAAGGGATTATCCAGGCCGGCGACGTCGTCCTGGTCAAAGGCTCGCTGGGGATGCGCATGGATCGCATCGTCGCCGCCCTCGGGAGGATCGCCTAATGGGACTGGCCCTCACCGTGGCCGGCGCCACATTCCTCCTGGCCGTCATCTGGGGCGCGCCGCTCATCGAGCTGATGCGCCGCTTGCGGCTGGGCAAGAACATTCGCATCGATGGACCGGCGACCCATGCCGCCAAAATGGGCACGCCGGCTATGGGAGGTATCCTGATCGTCGCCTGGACGGTGTTGGTCAGTCTGGTGGTCAATGTGGTGCAGTTTGTGCAAGCGCTGGAAATTGCCGAAAGCGTGGTCATCCCCCTGGGAGTCATGGTAGCCTACTCTATCCTCGGTGGCATCGACGACTACCAGGGGTTCCGCCTGCGACCGGGCGAAGGCATGCGCGCGCGCGTCAAACTGAGCTTCCAACTGGTCATCGCCCTGGCCGCCGCCGTCCTGCTCTACTGGCTGGTGAACGACCGGCACGGCTGGATCGCCGTGCCGACCGTCCCCGTCCTGCTCGACATCGGCCTCCTCTACATCCCGGTGGCCGTCATCTTGATCACGGGGTCCGCCAACGCCGTGAACCTGACTGACGGCCTCGACGGGCTGTCTGGGCTGATCTCGGCCACCGCCTTCGTCGCCTATGGCATCATCGCCTTCCTACAGGATCAGCAGTTCCTGGTCGTGTTCAGCTTCATCGTGATCGGCGCGACCTTCGGCTTCCTGTGGTACAACGCCAAACCGGCGCAGATGTTCATGGGCGACGTGGGCGCGCAGGCCCTCGGCGCGGCGCTGGGCGTGCTGGCGCTGATGACCAACCAGTGGCTCATTTTTCCGATCATCATTGCCATCCCGGTGGCAACCACGCTATCGACGACGCTGCAAGTGCTCTACTTCAAGGCCACCGGCGGCAAACGACTGTTCAAGATGGCTCCGCTACACCATCACTTTGAGTTGATCGGCTGGAGCGAGACGCAGATCGTCCAGCGTTGGTGGCTGATCGCCATGCTGACGGCGATGATCGGCATCGCTCTGGCTCTTGTATGATGAACATGAAGAAGACCTCACGCAAAGATCGCCAAGAGCGCAAAGAAGAACTCTTCTTTGCGTACTTTGCGCTCTTGGCGATCTTGGCGTGAGGTTCTTATCTTAGGAACAGTATGGACGCGCTAAACGGCAAGCGACTGGTAATTCTCGGCATGGCCCGCCAGGGGACATCTCTGGCGCGCTTTGCCGTAGGCGCGGGCGCGTTCGTCACGCTGTCGGACATGCGCTCGCCGGCGGCGCTGGCCGAGGCGCGCGCCGCGTTGGCCGACCTGCCCGCCGAGCGGCTGCGCTTCGTGTTGGGCGAACACCCGCTGTCGCTGCTCGACGCGTGCGACGTGCTGGCCCTCAGCGGCGGCGTGGCCATCGATGCGCCGCTGGTCGTCGAGGCGCAGCGACGGGGCATCCCCCTGACCAACGACTCGCTGGAGTTTGCCCGCCGCGCCCCCGCACCCCTGGTCGGCATCACTGGCTCGGCCGGCAAGACGACGACGACCTCGCTCCTCGGCTGCATGGGCCAGAAGTCGGGCCGCCGGACGTGGATCGGCGGCAACATCGGCCGCCCACCGCTCATGGATTTGGCCGAGATGTCGGCCGGCGACCTGATCGTCATGGAGCTGTCCAGCTTCCAACTGGAACTCTGGAACGGCCTCAGCCCCGACATCGCCACCGTGCTCAACATCACGCCCAACCACCTCGACCGGCACAAGACGATGGACCGCTACACCGAAGCGAAGGCCAACATCCTGCGCTTCCAGGGGCCGGACGGCGTAGCTGTGCTCTCGGCCGACGATCCCGGCGCGCTGGCAACCCGTGACTACGTGCGCGGTCGGCTGCGCCTGTTCAGCCGCCATGGCCCGGTCGATGACGGGGCCTACGCCGCCGACGGCCACATCTGGCTGAGCGGGTCGAACGGCCGGCGCGCCCTGTGCCCGTTGTCAGCCATCCGGCTGCGCGGCGGCCACAACGTGCTCAATGTGCTGGCCGCGGCGGCGCTGGCCGAAGCCGTCGGCGTGCCCGACGAGGCCATCATTGAGGGCATCCGCACCTTTGCCGGCGTGCCCCACCGCCTGGAAACGGTGCGCGAGCTGGACGGCGTCAAGTATATCAACGACTCCATCGCCACCGCCCCGGAGCGCGCCCTGGCTGCCCTGGCCGCCTACGACGAGCCGATCATCCTGCTGGCCGGCGGCCGCGACAAGGAGATGGTCTGGGACGAATGGGCGCGCCACGTGGCCCAGCGGGCCAAGCGCGTCATCCTGTTCGGCGAGTTGGCCGCGCCGCTGGCCGCGCGGCTGAGCGGCGTGGCCGTCAGCCGCGTCGATACGCTGGCCGAGGCCGTCTACCTGGCCCAGTCCGAAGCCGTTGCCGGCGACATCGTCCTGCTGTCGCCCGGCGGCACGAGCTTCGATAGTTATGCCGACTTTGCCGAGCGCGGCGAGCACTTTCGTCTGTTGGTGACAGACCTGGCGTAGCGCGATTGTCCAGAATCGCGCTACGGGTGGAAGAACGCGATTCTGAAGAATCGCGCTACGAGGAGAACGATGGCAACGATTAACGTGGTCAAAAAGCGCAGCGAACCCCTTCTGGCGGGGCGCAACAAGTATGCCGTGGACTACTGGCTGCTGCTGGGCACGGCCGCCCTGCTCGTGCTCGGCTTCCTGATGGTCTATAGCACCACCTTCGACCTGGGGCTGCGCTTCAAGGATAACCCCACCTACTACATGACCCGCCAGGTGGGGGCCATCGTCCTGGGCGTCGCCGCCATCGCCGTCATCATGCAGTTCGACTATCACGCCCTGCGCATCGTCTCCTTGCCGCTCATCAGCCTTACCATCGTACTACTCGTCTTCCTGCTGTTCTTCGGCCAGGTGGACTACGGCGCCGCCCGCGCCCTCTCTCAAGGCTCCTATCAGCCCTCCGAATTGGCCAAGCTGGCGACCATTCTCTACATCGCCCACTGGCTGCACTCCAAGGGCGACCGCATCAAGCAGATCAACTACGGCCTCGTGCCGTTCTCGATCATCACCGGCGTCATGTTCGGCCTCATTGTCCTCCAGCCGGCGCTCAGCACGGCCATCCTCGTCGGCCTCATCAGCTTCACGCTGTTCTTCGTGGCTGGGGCCGACCTGAAGCAGGTACTGCTGGTGGGCGCCGTCGCCGGCGGCGTTGTGCTGCTGCTCATGACCATCCTGCCCCACGCTGCCCAGCGCGTCACCGACTATCGCGCCGCACTGGCCGACCCATTCCAGGCCAGCTACCAGGTGCGCCAGGCGCTCGGCGCGCTGGCCCAAGGCGGGCTGTTCGGCGTCGGACTGGGGCAGGGCGTCCAGAAGTTCGGCGCGCTGCCGCTGGCCCACACCGACGGCGTCTTCGCCATCGTCGGCGAAGAGATGGGGCTATTCGGCGCGCTGGGGGTCATCGGGCTGCTGGTCTTTTTGGCCTATCGCGGCTTTCGCGTGGCCACGCGCGCCCGCGACACCTACGGCTTTCTGCTGGCCGTCGGCGTCACGGTCTGGATCGCCTATCAGGCACTCATCAATCTGGCCGTCATTACGTCGGTCATCCCGTTCACCGGGATGCCCCTGCCGTTTCTAAGCTATGGCGGCTCGTCGATGCTGATCACGCTGATCGGCATCGGTATTCTGCTGAACGTCTCGCGCGATGGGGCGGTCGGGGCGTTTGCGCGGCGGCCAGAGACGCGCCGCGCCGGGGCACAGCAGACGAATTGACATGCGAATCCTTGTCTGTGCCGGCGGAACGGGTGGCGGCATCTACCCGGCTCTGGCCGCAGTCAGTGAACTGCGGCAGCGGGGCGTGGCGGATGAAGACGTTCTGTGGATCGGCGCTAAAGGTGAAATGGAAGAGACACTGGTTCCTAAAGCTGGATTGCGGCTAGAGACGATCCCCGCCGGGCCGATCGTCGGCGTGCCGCTGCCGGCACGCGCGCGCAACGCCGCCAAGCTGGCGCGCGGCTTCGGCGCGGCGCTGGGCCACGTGCGACGCTTCCGTCCGGCGGTGCTGTTCATGACCGGCGGCTACGGGGCCGCCCCGGGGGCCGCCGCCGCCCGCCTGCGCGGCGTGCCCATCGTCGTCTACTTGCCCGACGTGGAACCGGGCAGCACCATCCGCGCCGTCATGCCGCTGGCCCGGCGCATCGCCTGCACCACCGACGGCTCACGCGCTTTCGTTCCGGCGCACAAGATGGTCGTCACCGGCTACCCGGTGCGGCCGGAGATTCGCGCCGCGCGCCGCCTGAGCCGGGCCGAGGCGCTGACCCGCTTCGATCTGCGCCCCGACCGGCCGACGCTGTTCGTCTTCGGCGGCAGCCGCGGCGCGCGGGCCATCAATCGGGCGCTGATGGGCGTCCTGCCCGCCCTGCTGGCGGAGGCGCAGATCATCCACGTCAGCGGCACACTGACCTGGCCCGAAGTGGAAGCCAACGCGGCCACGCTGCCGGCCGAATTGAGCGCCTTCTATCGCCCCTACGCCTATCTCCACGACGAGATGGGGGCGGCCTTCCGCGCCGCCGACCTGGTTGTGGCTCGCGCCGGGGCCAGCATGCTCGGCGAGTGCCCCGCCTTTGGCCTGCCGTCGGTGCTGGTGCCCCTTACCTTCGCCTGGCGCTACCAGAAGGTTAACGCCGACTATCTGACCGAGCGCGGCGCGGCCGTCCAACTGACGGACGAAACGCTACCTGAGGCGCTGTTGCCGACGGTGCGCGCCCTGCTGTTTGCTCCCGACCGACTGGCCGGCATGGCCGCCGCCGCGGCTGCGCTCGACCGGCCGGATGCCGCGGCCGACCTGGCCCGGCTCATCCTGGCCCAGAGCGGTCTATCGTCCGCCGACTCCCGGCCGCCGGAGGTCTCATGTTAAGCCTCGTCACCGCTTTCTGGATCATGGTGTTCCTGTTCGCCCTGGTCGGCTCGATGCGCGGCTGGACCAAAGAGGTCGTCGTCACGTCGGCGCTCATCCTGGCCCTGTTCACCATCAACCAGTTCTTCAGCACCATCTTCGGTTTCATCGGCTGGGACAACAACGTCACCCCGCCGCCGGAGCTGCGGCGCTGGCAGTTCTTCATCATGTCCGCCTTCCTGCTGGCCATCGCCTTCTTCGGCTATCAGGGGCCGGCCATCGCCCGCAGCCGCGTCGGCGACAGGCTGACCCGCCGTGACAACTTGCAGGACAAGGTGCTCGGCTTTCTGGTCGGTGGCACAAACGGCTGGCTCATCGTCGGCTCCATCTGGGCCTTCATCGAGTTCAAGGTCTGTCTCTTATACACATCTGACGCTGCCGACGAGCGATCTAGTGTAGATCTCGGTGGTCGCCGTATCATTAAAAAAAACACAAAAAAAAAACAAAAACAAAACAAAAAAAAAACAAAAACAAAACTACGTGAGTGACCAACAGAAATATCTAAGGCACAAAAGCAAGAGCAGAATCTCATAAACGT
>CALLZA010000598.1 GCA_937858165.1 uncultured Ardenticatenia bacterium | reverse complement strand
GCCCTGGATGGTCAGCCAGCTATTGATCGGCGCCTGGCACGCGCCCAGGTCGCGCAGAACCTGGACGCGGGCTTTTAGGATGAATGCCGGCGCGCCAAGGTCGGCGTAGACCAGGCCGTGGTACGACGGGTCGGGCGTGGTGAAGTTGGCGAAGCGGCCGCTCGTCCAGTCAAAGTTGCCGCCGTCAATGATGACGCCGCCGATGGACGTGCCGTGGCCGCCGATGAACTTGGTCGTGCTGTGGACAACGATATTGGCCCCCCACTCGAACGGGCGGCAGAGGTAGGGCGTGGCAAAGGTGTTGTCGATGACCAGCGGCAGGCCATGCGCGCGGGCGATGGCCGACACTTCCTCGAACGGGAAGACGCTGATGTCGGGGTTGCCCAGCGTTTCGCCGTAGATGAGCTTGGTGTTGGGCCGGATGGCCGCGGCGAACCCTTCCGGGTTGGACGGATCGACAAACGTCACGTCGATGCCCAGGCGCGGGAAGGTGTAGTTGAACTGGTTATACGTCCCGCCGTAGAGCCGGCTGCTGCTGACGATGTGGTCGCCCGCCTCGCAGATGGTCAGGATGGCCATCGTCTGCGCCGCGTGGCCGCTGCTGGCCGCCAACGCGCCGACGCCGCCCTCCAGGCTGGCCAGCCGCTGTTCCAGCACGTCGGTCGTCGGGTTCATGATGCGCGTATAGATGTTGCCGAACTCCTTCAGCGCGAACAGATTGGCCGCGTGTTCGGTGTTCTGAAACTGGTAGCTGGTGGTCTGATAGATGGGCACGGCCCGGCTGCCGGTCGTGGGGTCGGGCGTCTGCCCGGCGTGCAACTGGCGCGTGTTAAACCCGAAAGTCCGTTCGTTGGTCGTCATGCCTATGTTTTCTCCTTTGGGATCGAAAAGACCCCTGGCATCCGTTGGGGCCAGAGGGTCCGACTTAGGGCAGATATTCCGGTTGGGCGCGTGGCGGGATTGCGTGGGGCCGATCCCTGTCGCTCTCATCTTCCAGAATCGTCTGCCGGAGTTGGCACCCTGCCGATTGGACGGATCCCTACCGTTCAATCCGGGTTGCCGAGGTTTCTTCGGGCCGGTCCCTCCACCTCTCTGGATAAAAGTGACAGTATGCAGTTGTTGGCGGGAACTATAGCCGAAATAGACGGGCGATGTCAAGCGGTCAATGTGCCCAATGTCGGCGCCAGAGGGTTGTGGATTTGTAGCGGGTGGCGGGTCGCCTGTGCGGCGTCCGCATCCTCAGATGCGCACTTCGCCAATAGGGTGGCGCATCTGAGGATGCACGCTCTGCCTAGCGAAGCAACACCCGCAGCGCGTCAACCAATGTACCTACATCCTCGGGCGTGTTATAGGCCTGGATGGAGACGCGGATGAACGGTCGGTCGTTCCAGCGGGTGCAGGGAATTTCGATGCCATAGTCGTCAATGAGCCGCCGCTTCAGGGCGATGATGTCGGTCTGGGGGGGCAGGGGAGCGGCAGCCATCTGGTGGTAATAGCTGTCGTCGGGGTAGATAGACCGCAGGCCGGTCAGCGCGGCGAGGCCGTCCAGCGCCTCGGCCACCAGGGTGTGGCAGGCGGCGCGAACGGCCGGCCAGTCGTGCTCGGCCTGGAAGCGAATGGCCGCCGGGACGCTCAGATAGGCGGCGTAGTCGATCGTGCCCAGCCACTGCAAGAGGTCGAGGAAGCGCGAGCCAAACGACGTTCCCGGTTCGGCCTCATACCCCCAGCCGACGACCAGTGGCTCGATGAGCGCTTGCGCCTCGCGGTGGGCGTAGAGGAAGGCTGCGCCCTTGGGGCTGCTGAGCCATTTGTGGCAGTTGCCGGTGTAGAAGTCGGCGTCAATCGCCGTCAGATCGAGGTCGATCTGGCCGGGGGCGTGGGCGCCGTCGATGAGGGTCAGAATGCCGGCGGCGCGCGCGCGGGCGCAGAGGGCGGCGACGGGCAGGCGGACGGCCGTCGGCGAGGTGATGTGGCTCAGGAGGATGACGCGGGTGCGCGGCGTCACGCCTTGCCAAAAGTGATCAACGAGCGCCTCGTCCGTGGTCAAGGGCAAGGCCACCGGCTGCCGGCAGTAGGCGAAGCCGCGCTCCCGGCTCAGATAGCGCCACACGCGGTCGCAGGCGCCATACTCGTGGTCGGTGGTCAGTACCTCGTCGCCCGCGCCCAGCCGCAGCGAGCGGGCGACGACGTTGACGCCAAAGGTGGCGTTGGGAACGTAAACGAGATCGGCGGCGTCGGCGCGCAGAAGGTCGCCCAGCGCCCGGCGCGCCTCGGCCAGATGGCCGGCCAGTTCCGTGCTCAGAAAGCGCACCGGTTGCCACTCCAAGCGGCGTTGCCACGCCTGGTAAGCGTCGAAGACCGGCCGCGGCGTCGCGCCGAAGGAGCCGTGATTGAGAAAGGTAACGTCGGGATCGAGCAGGTAGAGGGGGCGTAGATGGTTGGTCATGGTTGGTGGTTGTGGTGAGTTGGCGGCGGTCGTGGCGTTGTTGCGAGACCGACCGGGCGCGTCAGGTGGAGGATAGCCAAATGAGCCGCCAATGCAAGGGCCGGCTGCGGGGCCTATCTTGCGGCAGAGAAAGGCCCCGTTTGGGCATAGGCGGGCTGTGTACCTCAGGTATGTGTCACCGAAGTATCTCTCTCAGTGTCAAATTGTGCGCCAACTGTGCCTCGTTTCTATACCCGTCGCAGGCGCGACCGGGCGGTTGGGCGAGTAAGCTAAAGGTATGAATTTAACCCGGATCGACGAAGCGCTGCATAGGGTAGCGCCGGTGCGGTCCATCTCGCCAAGGAGCAAGTAGTGACTAGCGCGCAGGCGGTCGTCATCGACCAGGATGGAGAGCGCGGCGTCATCGCCGCTTTTAATCCACACGATCCAATGGTTCAGGTTGAGCACGACGGGCAGACGCTGCTTGTGCCGACCACTTTGCTGACTGCGCTTGGCCAGAGCTACTTCTCATTGCCGACCAGCTTTAAGACGCTGGCGCGGCAGGAGACGGTGGAAGACCAGGAAGCGCTGGTCATCCCTGTGGTGGCCGAGTCTTTGGCGCTGCGCAAGCGGATGCTCGACCGGGGCGCGGTGCGCGTCCACATGACCGTGGGCGAGCGCGAGGTGGTCGTCGATGAGCCGACGGCCGAGGATCGTGTGACAGTCGAACGGGTGGCGATTAACCAGCCGATCGACAAGCCGGTTCGGCCGCGCGTCGAGGGCGACACGACAATCATTCCGGTGATGAAGGAAGTATTGCTCGTGCGCAAGCAGTTGATGTTGGTGGAAGAAGTACGCCTGACCAAGACACGCGTCGAGGTGCGCCAGCCACAGACCGTCACGCTGCGGGCAGAGGAGGCCCAGGTCGAGCGGGTGGCATTACCCGATAGCCACGCTCCGGGCGAGAACGAGACCCAGTAAAGGAGAAAGTAAGATGAAAACGATCGTTGGTCTATACGATGACATTGCGACAGCCCGTCGGGTTGTTGAAGAGCTGGCCGCCGCCGGTTTTCAGCGCGGCGACATCAGTCTGGTCGCCAACAACCAGACGACCGGCACGACCACCACGGGCATGACCGGCGGCGACGGCGAAGCGGTGGCCGAAGGCGCGGCCGGTGGGGCGCTGGTCGGCGGCGCGCTGGGCGGTCTGGGCGGGCTGTTGCTCGGCCTGGGGGCGCTGGCCATTCCGGGTATCGGCCCGGTGGTTGCCGCGGGGCCGATTGTGGCCGGGCTGACCGGTGCGGGCATCGGCGCGGCGGTCGGCGGGCTGACTGGCGCGCTCATCAATTGGGGCGTGCCCGAGGAAGAGGCCGAATTCTACGCCGAGGGCGTCCGCCGCGGTAGCACGCTCGTCGCCGTGAAGGCCGACGACGGCCGGGTGAACGAGGCGTTGCGACTCATGAACCGCTTTGGGCCGGTAGACGTGCGCGAGCGCTCCAGCCAGTGGCGTTCGGAGGGTTGGACCGGCTTTAACGCCGACAGCGCAACGGGCACCACCACCCCCCGCACCACGTCGAGCGCCGCCATGCGGCCGTCGGCCGCGCGCAACGTTGAAACCGAAGCGGCCATCCCCATCGTCGAAGAGGAACTGCACGTCGGCAAGCGGGAAGTGGACAAGGGCGGCGTGCGCGTCCACAGCTACCTGGAAGAGAAGCCGGTGCGCGAGAGCGTCGAGTTGCGCGAAGAGAGTGTCTACGTCGAGCGGCGACCCGTTGACCGGTCTGTTGATGCCGGGACGATTGACGCCTTCCAGGAGCGCACCTATGAAGTCCGCGAGAGGGCCGAGCAGGTCGTTACCGACAAGCAGGCCCGTGTGGTCGAGGAAGTGGTCGTCGGCAAGAAGGTCGACAAGCATGTGGAGACCGTCGAAGACACCGTTCGCCGCACGCGGGTCGAGGTCGAGAAGATGGGCGGCAACTATGACACCCGTTTCCGCACCCACTTCGACCAGACCTACGGCAATCGCGGCTATACGTTTGATCGCTACCAGCCGGCCTACACCTATGGCGCGGGGCTGAGCAATGAGCAGCGCTTCCACGGGCGCGACTGGGCCAGCATCGAGGCCGACGTGCGCCGCGACTGGGAGAGCCGCAACAGCGGGCCGTGGGAAGAGTTCAAGGACGCGGTGCGCTACGGTTGGGAGAATGTGAAAGACGCCGTGCGCGACATGGGTTAGCTTTTGCCTTGGGCGGCACTTAGGGCTGCCCATTGAGGCCGGTAAGTGACAGGAGCGCGAGTGCAACTAACTCGCGCTCCTGTCATTTCGTGGCCCTATCAATTGACGAATACGCGCTTAAGAGCCTACAATGCGAACATCGACCCACCGGCAAACAGAGGAGGCAGCGTATGACAAAGAAGAAAGGCGGCGGTCTACTGGATAGCATCGGCGACCTGATCGCGGACAGCCTCAAGGGGCTGGTCGCGCAGGAGGCCGACGCGCCGGCCGGTGGCCCGCCGGAGCCGATTACCCGGCGCGTAGGCCTGATCGTCCACAATCCGCGCGTGCCCAGCGCCGGCAACGAGCGATTGAACAAGGTGCTGGGCTGGAACGATCCGGGGCCGTTGGTGCAGGGGTACATGGACGATTTGCGCGAATGCAGCCGCGGCTACGTGAATTACAAAGTGGTCCAGAAACGCACCGTGGATCGCTTCCCGCGCAAGGCCGACGGCTTCACCTATAAGGCCGATGAGTTCGTCAACGCCTGGCGTACGCGGCAGGGCTTCCATCAACCGGATGCGGTCGACTACGACGCGCTGCTGGACGAGTTCGACATGATCCAGAAGGTCGATGCCGACAAGGTCGATGAGTTCTGGCTGTTTGCTTTTCCTTACGCCGGTTACTACGAGTCGATCATGGCTGGGCCGGGGGCGTTCTGGTGCAACGCGCCGCCGTTGACGCAGACGGCCCACGCCAGCCGCCGCTTCGTCATCATGGGCTTCAACTACCAGCGCGGCGTGGGCGAGATGCTGGAGAACTTCGGCCATCGTGCCGAGTCGATCCTGAAGCACGCTTTCCGCCACAAGCGCGGCGATGATAACCTCTGGGAGCGCTTCATCCGCCACGAGTTCAAGAACCCCGGCCAGGCGGAGGTCGGCTGGATGCATTACGCGCCCAACAGCGAGCGCGACTACGATTGGGGTAACAAGCGCCAGGTGCCTAGCCGCTGGCGGACGTGGCAGAACTTCCCCAATCTGTCGGGCCAGGCGGAGATGGTCGATTGCCGCGACTGGGGCAACGGCGACATCCGGTTGCACCACAAGTGGTGGTTCAACCTGCTGCCCCACCTCTCCGGCGCGGCCGACGGCATCGCCTACAACTGGTGGAAGTACATCGTCGATCCGAATACCGTTACGTGGTAGAAGGGGGAGAGGGAGATGAACAGTTCAACCACACGTCTGTTGATCATAATCGGTCTGGTGCTGATCTTTGGGCTGCTGGTCTGGTGGCTGGTGGGCGGCCGCGGCGATGGCGCGTCTGACGGGGCCACACCCGACACCGGCAGCGGGTCGCCGACCGAGTGCCCGCGGGCCACACCGGAGTTCTTCACCGTCGAGCCGGTCACTTCGCCCACCGACCAGTTGACGCAGGTTATCACCGTCGATCTCGGCAATGGCGAGACGATCACCGTCACGTCGGAGTCGGGCGTCTTCACCGCCCCCTTCGATACCTTCCCCAAGGAGATCACCATCGACCTGCTGCCCAATACGACCCACAACCTGACGGTCGAGGGGCGGGTGAGAGAGGTCGTCCAGGGGGATTGCACCTACGGCGGCTATACGTTGAGCACGACGATGGACCGCAATGGGGGGCCATTGCAGATAGTGACTAGTGATTAGCCACTTTTCTACCACTCCGTCAGCTTCCACACCTCCGGCTGCCAATCCCCCGCTTCCAGGCCGATCTCGGCGTAGATGGTGACGGCCGCCTTCAGGCCTGTCTCTTATACACATCTGACGCTGCCGACGAGCGATCTAGTGTAGATCTCGGTGGTCGCCGTATCATTAAAAAAAAAAAAACTAAAAACACACAAATGTACCAGAGAAAATAAGAATAAACTAACATATACAGGATGACGACGAGAAAATGAATGGGTGAGAGATAGAAAGAAGCAGACAAGAGTGAAA
>CALLZA010000597.1 GCA_937858165.1 uncultured Ardenticatenia bacterium | reverse complement strand
TATCGCTGTCTGCCTTAATGTGACTTTGGTTTGTAGACTTTGGTTGTGTTTTGTTTTTTTTAATGAGCCGGCGACCACCGAGATCTACTCGAGATCGCTCGGCGGCAGCGGCAGATGTGGATAAGAGACAGACTGTCGGGTCCGGCGGGGCGGGTGTGGCGGCGACATCGGGCGCGGCTTCGGCCGGGGCTTCGGTCGGGGCGACAACGGCCGTGGCGACCGAGGCCTCGTCGGCGACCGAGGCCTCGTCGGCCGGCGCGTCGTTGCCGCAAGCGGCCAGAGCGAACAGTAAGACCAGCAGCGCCCACAGGGCCGAGCGCGCAGAACGAGGAGAGGACAGGCGTTTAATGTGCATGGGCCAATTCTAGGGGAGCGGATCGCGATTGTCTAGGGGCGCTTTGTCCCACCGTATGGCTGGCATGGCCCAAGACAGGGTAGCCCATCGCCAGAGCCGTGGCGAGCATCGCAGCCAACTTGGCCAGACCCTGACTCAGTTTGGTGGGAAGGATGCGGCGAGAATAGTGTCGCAGATAGCAAGTGATCATCAGCGGCGATAGCTTGCCGCGCCGCCTGGCCCGCGTTACTCTAGTCGCCCGGAGAAACAACCATGACGACATCCCAGAAACAGTTGGCGACAACGGCGGTGAAGCTGAGCTGGCGACAGTCACAGGCGTTGAGCGTCGATCGCATCGCCTGGATGATTCGCTCGGCCGCCGAGCGCGGCGTCGGGCAGTCCGTGTCCCACTACAAAGTCATGTGGTTCGACATCTTCTTCATCGCCGAGCCGAACGTCATCCGCGAGCTGATCGTCAAGCGGCCGCACCTGCTGCACCGCGATCCGTTCACGACCAACGTGCTGCGGCGCATCATGGGCAACGGCGTCTTTATCGCCGAGGATGAGGCGTGGCAGCGGCAGCGCAAACTGGTCGCCCCCGCCTTCCACGCCATGCGCATCCGCGCCTATGCGGCGACGATGGCCGACTACACGCGGGAGATGGTCGGCCGCTGGCGGGATGGGCAGGTTGTGGCCCTGGACAAGGAGCTGACGCAACTGACGCTGCGGATCATCGCTAAGACGATGTTCAACGTCGACCTGCTGCCGGAGGCGGAGCGCATCGGCCGGCTGATGCAAGACCTGCTGGAGACGGGCGAGAAGCAGCTGGACGCCGCCTACCCGCCGCCCAACTGGGTGCCGACGCCCACCAACCGGCGGCAAAAGGCGGCCCTCCGCGAGTTGCACGAACTGATCCGCACCATCATCCACCAGCGGCAGGCGAGCGGCGGCGACGAGGGCGACCTGCTCTCCATGCTCCTGCTGGCCCGCGATGACGAGGGGCAGCCGATGAGCGAGTCGCAGGTCATCGATGAGTGCGTGACGCTGTTGGCCGCGGGGCACGAGACGACGGCCGTGGCGTTGGCGTGGACGTGGCTGCTGCTGGGCCAGTCGCCGGCGGTCGCGGCGCGGCTCTATGACGAGGTCAACGGCGTGCTGGGCGGCGAGCCGGTGACGTTCGAGCGGCTGGCCGAGCTGCCTTACACCGAGGCGATTGTCAAGGAGACGTTGCGCCTCTATCCGCCGGCGTTCAGCTTCGGCCGTACGCCCCTGGAGGAGATCGACTTCACCGCCGAAGGGGGGCGCTACCTGTTCCGCAAGGGGGCCAGCCTTATCGTCAGCACCATCGCCATGCACCGCCTGCCGGAGTACTACCCCGACCCGCTGGCGTTCCGCCCCGAGCGCTGGGTCGCGGGCGAACCACAGCCGCCGAAGTACGCTTATCTGCCGTTCGGTGGCGGGCCGCGCGTCTGTCTGGGCAACCTGTTCGCCATGATGGAGGCGCAGGTCATTCTCGCGACGATGGCCCAACACGTGCGCCTCAGCCCGCTGGCCGAGAGCCTGCCCCACTGGGAGCCGCTCATCACCCTGCGGCCCAAGCCGCCGGTGGAGGTGCGCGTCGGCCGTCGCTAGACCGGATGCCCGTGCCGGCATAAGAGGCTCACGCAAAGGCGCTAAGGGGCGAGGGGGCGAAAGGTGACATTCGTCACTAGACCGGCGGCCGTTGTGGGTGTACGCTAACGTTAGCGCGGCGAGAAGAGGCGGCGCGCCCCTCTTCGGCCGTGTTTGCGCTTGCTCCTGGTTCTCGTCGCGCGGAGGAAGCGTTGTGATCACCTCGCCTGGCTTATGGCAGTGGTTGCCCCGGCTGCTGGCCGGCCTCTACGCCCTGTTCCTGAGTCTATTCGCATTCGATTCCTGGGAAGGGGTCGGCTTCTGGGAGGGGTTGGCCGGGTTCCTGATCCATTTGCTGCCGGTCTACCTGGTCGCCTTGGCGCTGGTGGTGGCCTGGCGGTGGCGGGCGCTGGGCGGCTTGCTGTTCGTCGTTCTGGCCGCCGGCTTCACCCTGGTCTTCGGCTGGCGCGAACCGGCGACCCTGCTACTGCTGGCGCTGCCGCCGGTGGTCATCGGTGGACTGTTCCTGCTGGACGCCTACCTGAGCGCGCGCCGGCTGCGGCCGCGGTACTGAGACAAGCGCGGGCCGCGCCTGAACAACGCGGCGCGGCCCGAATAGACAGGGAAGATGCTCGCCGTGGGGGGGATATCAGCGTCTAACGTTCCAGTGGCAGGCCGTTTTGCACCCAGCGCATCGTGCCGCCGAGGACGTTATAGACGGTTTCAAACCCCTTCTGCCCCAGGAGGGCCGCGGCCGACTGGCTGCGGCTGCCGGTGGCGCAGATGAGAGCCACGGGCGTGGTCGTGTCCAGTTCGCCCACGCGCCCGGCCAGCTCGCCCAGTGAGATGAGCCGCGCACCGGGCACGTGCCCCTGGGCAAACTCCCACGCCTCGCGCACGTCGACGACGAGCGGCCGGTGGCCGTTGCCCGTCTCCAGCAGGGCGTTCAGGTCGGTCGGGGTAATGTCTTGCACGTCGCCGGCGGTCAACGGCAGGCCGTACGCCTGCCAGACGGCCAGGCTCTCGGCCAGGTAGCCGACCACGCTGTCGTAGCCGACGCGGGCCAGGGCGTAGACGGCGTGGGCGTAGTCGTCGGCCTCGTCGCTCTCCGGCAGCAGCAGGATCACCGGCACATCGGGCGGCAGAACAAAGCCGATGCGATTGCTGAGTTGATCATCCAGCTCCAGGTGAACCGCGCCGGGGATGTGGTTGGCCTTGAACGACGCCTTGTCGCGCAGGTCGAGCAGCGCCGCGCCGCTCTGGAAGTAGCCGATGGCGGTCTGGATGGTCAGCGGCCGGGGCGTCACCTCGCCCAGCGGGCGCGGGCCGCGCCGGTTCTGGGCCTTGATGCGTCGAACGTTGGCCGGCTGCTCCGGCAGTTCGGCCACGGCGAAGGCCACGAACGCCTCGCGCTCGCGCGGGCTGAGGGCCGGGTTGTTGTGGCGCTCAAAGCCGATGGTTGTGGAGCGCACCGCGCCGATGGATTTGCCGCACAGCGATCCGGCGCCGTGGCCGGGAAAGACCATGACGCCGTCGGGCAGGGGCAGAAGCTCCTCCTGGATGGTGTCGTACATCTGCGAGGCCAGCCCGCGGGCGGCGTCGAGGCCCACCAGGTCGGGGCGGCCGATGTCGCCCACGAACAGCGTGTCGCCGGTTAGCGCCATCCACGGCTCCCGGGCGCGTGTCAGGTCGGTTACCAGCAGGGTGATGCTCTCCGGCGTGTGGCCGGGCGTGTGGCGAACGGTGAGGCGGACGTTGCCCAGCTCGATGGCATCGCCCTCGCGCAGCGGCTTGTGCTCGAACTCCGCCCCGGCCCCCTCGTGGACGTAAATGTCGGCCCCGGTGCGCGCCTGCAACTCGACGTTGCCGCTGACGTGGTCGGCGTGCAGGTGGGTCTCGATGATGTGGCTGATGGTCAGGCCGCGGGCCGCGGCGGCGGTCAGATATTTGCGCACGTCGCGGTCGGGGTCAACCACGGCGGCGACGCCCGCGCCTTCGCAACCGACGAGATAGGACGCGCAGCCCAGGCCATCGATGAAGAATTGCTCCAGGTACATAATGGTTCTCCCTGAGCGATTCTGGAGAATCGCTCTACAGTAGCGCGATTCTCCAGAATCGCGCGATTGAGCACTTAGAATAGCTTCGGCAGATTGTCGTATAGCAGAAAGAGGGCCAGCACGATCACAAATCCGGCAAACGCCTGCCGCAGCCGGGCGGCGGGTAGCCGGTGGGCCAGCCGCGCCCCGGCGAACGTGCCGGCCAGCCCGGCGGCGACGAAGACGACCAGCGACGGCACATCGAGCGCGCCGTCACCCAGGTGACCCACGAAGCCGGCCAGGCTATTCATGGCGATGACGACCAACGACGTGCCGACCGCCTGCTGGATGGGCAACCCCACCAGCATGACCAGCGCCGGGACGATGAGAAAGCCGCCGCCAACGCCGAGGATGCCTGTCAGTAGACCGACGGCGGCACCCGACAGGACGATCTTCCACAACGACAGGTGTTCCAGTTCGACCGCCGCCGGCGGCCGCCGTAGGATGAGCAACAGACCAATGGCCAGCATCAGCGCCGCGAAGGCGACCATCAGAAAGTCGGGCGACAGGCGCGACGAAAACCCGGCCGCCGGATAGGCGACCAGCATTCCCGCGCCGCCGAACAGCAGCGCCACCCGCCAGTTGAGCGTGCCCTGCGACCGGTGGAACATGGCCCCCATGGCGCTGTTGGCCCCGACAATGGCCAGGGAGGTCATCACCGCCACCTGCGGCGTCTGGCCCACCAGGTAGACCAGAGCCGGTACGGTCAGAATGCTGCCGCCGCCGCCCAGCAACCCTAGCGAGCCGCCGATGCCGAAGCCCAGGAGTAACCCCAGCCAGAGGCCGTCCATTACTGGCCCCGCCGCAGCGGGAAGCCGGCCCGCTGCCAGCCGATCATGCCCCCGGTCAGGTTCACGGCGCGGTAGCCGGCCTGAACGAGTTGTCGCGTGGCCGTGCCGCTGCGGTTGCCCGAGCGACAGATGACCAGGATCTCACGATCCTGCGGCAACTCGTTCAGCCGGCGTCCCAATTCCCCCAGAGGTAGCAGACGCGCCCCGTCGATGTGGCCTTCGGCATACTCGTACGGCTCGCGCACGTCGAGCAGGAAGGGTGGGGTCGCGCTGTCGATGCGCGCCCGGGCCTCGGCCGCGTTGATGGCCGTTTGTGGTCGGGCGACGGGCGTCGCCTGGGCCGCGGGCGCGTCGCTCGCGCCGAAAAGCTTATTGAGAAAGCTCATGCGTGTGCTCCATTTACCTGACTTGTCAGCAGGATAGCATGCGACGGAGTGGACAGGTAGACCGAAGGGGTTATACAATGGTATAAGCGTGGCTTATGGCTAATGAGACCTCAGAGGTCTCGGAAGACCTCTGAGGTCTGGTGGCAACAATGATCGATCTAAACAAGCTCCACGTCTTCAACGTCGTCGCCCAGGCGGGCAGCTTCAGCGCTGCCGCCGACCGGCTCTACATCACCCAGTCGGCCGTCAGCCAGCACATCAAGGAGTTGGAAACGGGGCTGGGGCGGCAACTGTTCCAACGCGGGCGGCGGGGCGTGCGCCTGACACCCCACGGCGAAATCCTCCAGCGCTACGCCCGTGACATCTTTGCCCTGGTGGCCCGGGCCGAGGCGGCCCTGACAGACGTCGCCCACCTGAGTGGGGGGCGGGTGAGCATCGGCGCGACGCCTGGTGTAGCTGTCTATCTGGCCCCGGAGTGGATCCAGCGTTTTCGCGACCACTATCCCCAACTGACCGTGGCGTTACAGACGGGCGTCACGGCCCAGATTGTGCCCGAGGTGCTGGCCGGACGGCTGGACATGGGGCTGATCGAGGGGGAGTTGGAGGCGTTCGCGGGGCAGGCGCGGCTGGCGTGGCAGCCGTTGGCGGAGATCGAGCAGTGGGTCGTTGTCGGCGCGGGGCATCCCTGGGCCGGGCGGGGCGAGGTGCGGCTGGAAGAGCTTGACGGCCGGCCGATGATCATGCGCCCGCCGGGCAGCCAGACCCGCGCCTGGCTCGACGGCGCGTTGCGGGCCCGCGGTGTGGCCCCGGCTGTGGCGACGGAGTATGACAATCTGGAGTCGATGAAACGCTCGGCGGCCCAGGGGACGTGCCTGACGGTGCTGCCGGAGTACGTTGTGCGGGCCGAAGTGGCGGCGGGGGCGCTGGCGGCGCTGGCGGTGGAGGGACGACCCCTGACGCGGACGCTGAAGCTCGTCTGGGCGGCCGATGCCTACCTTAGCCCGGTGGCGCGGGCGTTTCTGGCGAAGCTGAGTGTGGAGTTTCCGGCGCTGCGGCCGCTGGTGGACACGGACGGTGAGTGAACGTTGCCGAATATCATGGAATATACAGCCGGTAGATCGGCCCACTCTCGGCCGCCGTGCCGACGTACTGGTAGCCGTGGCGGTCTTCGCCGATGGTGTTGATCGGGAAGTCGCCGACGACGGCCAGCAGCCCGCGCCGCCACGTGCCGTCCACGTCCAGCCCCAGGGCGAACACCTCGCGGGTGCAGAAGTCAGCGAAGATGAAGCGGCCATCGGTCGGGTTATGGGCCGGGCGGTTGACCTTGCCGCCGAGGACGACGCCGCGGTGGCTGTCGGCGTCGCGGTGGGGGCAGCCGGGAGTGAGGG
>CALLZA010000596.1 GCA_937858165.1 uncultured Ardenticatenia bacterium | reverse complement strand
TGTTTGTTCTGTGTAGTTCGATGTGGTGTCTATGCGGAGTATGAGTAGTGTGCTAGGTTTTTGTGTGCGGTTCATTTTATCTGATAGTACTGTTGTTTTTTTTTTTTCAAGCAGAAGACGGCATACGAGATCTAGTACGGTCTCGTGGGCTCGGAGATGTGTATAAGAGACAGCTTCCGCTTCACCCACTGGCCCTGCGCCACCACCCTCATCTGGCAGCACTTCGGCGAAAACCCCGACCGCTACAAGGCGTTCAAACTGCCCGGCCACGAAGGGATCGACATCGAAGCCCCCTTTGGCTCGCCCCTCGTTGCCGTGGCCGACGGCGTCATCGCCGACAACCCCGCCCACGCCTCGGCCTATGGTGTCCACGTCCGCATCAACCACCCCGGCGACTACCAGACCATCTACGGCCACATGGAGCGCGCTGTGGTCGTCCCTGGCCAGACCGTGCGCGGCGGCGACGTCATCGGCTACGCCGACAGCACCGGCCACGTCTGGCCACAGCCCACGCCGGAGCGCCCCCACGACGGCTCCCACCTCCATCTGACCCTCAAGGCGTTCAAGCGCCCCACCGAGTACCCCTACAACATCATCGACCCCACCCCCTTCCTGCGCGCCCTGCCGCAATACCCGGCCGGCGCGGCCATCATCGCCCCGCCGCCGGCGCCCTCGGCCGCGCCGACCTATGACCTGTTTGACTACCTCTGCGGCGACGGCCGCCTCTACGAAGTCGGCGGCAGCGGCGGCCAGGAGCGCTTCCAGACCCAGCGCGACGGCCAGCGCTTCTACATCGTCAAGAACGCCAACTGGGAAGAGCTGTGGGCCGACTCCGACTACATCTGGCGCGGCTTCGACACCTCGCCCGACAACGACCGCTACTACATCCAGAAGGAAGACGGCCGCGACGGCGCGCGCTGGGCCAACCGCCGCATGCGCATCGGCGAGACGTTCCGCGGCTTCGGCCACCACGTCCAGTTCTACCTGAAGCACGATTGCAGCCGCTCCGACCTCAACAGCGGCCGGGCCACCAACCAGACGACCCTCGTCGCCCACCACGATGCCATCACCTGGAACAACATCACCGTCCGCGACGTGATCGAGCTGAAGGGCATCGGCGAGGAGCGCTACTTCTTCGCCCGCGGCTTCGGCCTGGTCGGCTGGCGCTCCCCCTGGGGCTGTCCCTTATACACATCTGACGCTGCCGACGAGCGCTCTAGTGTAGATCTCCGTGGTTGGCGTATCTGTAAAAAAAAAAACAAAAAAAAAAAACAGCAAGTGGGAGCAACAGGCAG
>CALLZA010000595.1 GCA_937858165.1 uncultured Ardenticatenia bacterium | reverse complement strand
GCTGATGTGTGAGTTTTTTTTTGTCAAGCAGAAGACGGCATACGAGATCTAGTACGGTCTCGTGGGCTCGGAGATGTGTATAAGAGACAGCCGTCCAGTAGAGGCGGTCGCGGCGCTCGTAGTCGGCGGCGTGGAGGTCGAGCAGGATCATTGTCTCCAGCGAGATAGCCGGCTCAAAGGTGCGGACAAGCAACTTCTGGGTGTGGGCGGTGGCCTTCCAGTTGATCTGGCGCAGGGAGTCGCCGGAGCGGAAGTCGCGCGCGCCCATCGGCCGCGCCGGGTCTTCGAACAGCCGCTGGTGGCTGCCGATCGTGCCAAAGGGCAGCCGCGACGGCAGCCCCAGCCGCGATAGGGGGACGATACGCGGGTAGACAGTCAGATAGTCGGGCGGCAGGTAGCCCAGACGCGGTCGGGCCAGGCCGAACAGGTCGCCACCCGTCAGGCGCAGCGGGCCGAGGCGGTAGTAGCCGCGTTGCAGTCCCTTGACGTGGTAGGTATGGTGGCGCGTGCCCCGACCGGGCAGGCTGACGACGTGCTGCGTTGACTCCTCCAGCCGCAATTCCGGTGGCACGCTCTCGTGAAACTGAATCCACGGCAGCGCCAGGCGGCTCTTGTTGGTGAGCGTCAGCGTCACTTCGACCGATTCGCCCAGAAAGGCACGGCGGGCGTAGGTACGACTGGCGACGAGGTGGCGCAGGGCGCGCGGCGTCGACCAGCGGCTCCACAGGAAGATGCCGACGAGGACGTAGAGAATGTAGTAGATGAAGTCGACGCGTAGCAGGAAGGCGACGGCCAGCAACAGCAGCGCCAGCCAGAAGTAGGGGGCCATCAGCCAAGTTCTCCGATTGCCAGCGGCGTCTTGGCCAGGATGTCGCCGAGGATATCGACCACGGTCACGCCGCGCAGGGCGCTTTCGGGGTGGACGAGGCAGCGGTGGGCCAGGACGGGCGCGGCCAGCCGCTTTACGTCGTCGGGTAGCACGTAATCGCGCCCTTGCAGCGCGGCGTAGGTCTGGGCGGCGCGGTAGAGGGTGTGGCTGCCGCGCGGACTGGCCCCTAGGATGAGGTCGTTGTGGCGGCGCGTGGCGAAGACCAGGGCGACGATGTAGTCGCGCACGGTGTCATCGACGTGGACGTCCCACACCTGGCGCGATAGCTCGACGATGCGACGGCCATCAACCACCGCCGCTAGCGACTCGATGGGGTGTGCCCGGCCCAGGTTGAGCAGCATCTGGCTCTCGAACTGCTCGTCCAGATAGCCCAATGTCAGCTTCAGGAAGAAGCGGTCGAGTTGGGCTTCGGGCAGGGGGAACGTGCCTTCGTATTCGATGGGGTTCTGCGTGGCGAAGACGAAGAACGGCCGCTCCAGCGGGCGAGTGACGCCATCGACCGTCACCTGCCGCTCGCCCATCGCCTCCAGCAGGGCCGATTGGGTGCGCGGCGTGGCGCGGTTGATCTCATCGGCCAGTAGGATATTGGTGAAGGCCGGGCCGGGGATGAAGGCGAAGGTTTGCGTCTGCGGTTGGTAGACCGATACACCGGTAACGTCGTTGGGCAACAAGTCGGGCGTGCATTGGAGACGCTTGAAGTCGATGCCCAGACTCTGGGCCAGGGCACGCGCCAGCATCGTTTTGCCCGTGCCGGGTACGTCTTCGAGCAGGACGTGCCCCTCGCACAGGATGGCGACCATGACTAGCTCCAGCGCGTCGCGCTTGCCGATGATGACGCGCTCCACGTTATCCAGTACGCGCCGCGAGAACTCTTGGATTTCGTTCATAGCTGCCTTCAGGTGGTGAGCGGACCGACGACGAGTCGATCTTATCATACTGTGGGCAACATTGGCACGCAGATGGCGCTGATTTGGCCGATGAACGCCACTCAGCCCTTTCTGGATCAACGTCTATCTGCGCTCAGCCGCGTCATCTGCGTGCCATTCTTATCTGTGCGCCCCAGCCCTTTCCGCTACAATACGCTCGATGTCTGTCCCCCAACCGCAACCGCTCATCGACACGTCGTTCGACGTGGGCTTTGCCGATCGGCTGGCTCGCTACGAAACGTACAACAAGCACCACTATCGGCCCAATACCTACCTGCACAAGTGGTGGGGGCGGCGCTGTGGCAGCACGTTCCGCCTGATTCTGAAGGGGCTGGTCGATGACCCGGCGCGCACCGACTACTACGCCCCGGGTGGGCTGGCAGGCAAGATCATTCTTGACCCAATGATGGGTGGCGGAACGACGCTCCACGAGGCGATTCGGCTGGGCGCGGGGGTCGTTGGGGTAGACATTGACCCCATTCCCATCTTGCAGGCGCGGGCCCTGTTTCTTATACACATCTGACGCTGCCGACGGGAGATCTAGGGTAGATCTCGGTGGTCGCCGTATCATTACAAAAAACAAACGCTAGTACATGGCTTATGAGGCGAAGCGTGCACCAGCGATAATACGCTAAATCCACAACGACACACGCAGCGCGA
>CALLZA010000594.1 GCA_937858165.1 uncultured Ardenticatenia bacterium | reverse complement strand
CTGGTCGATAGCGGCGGGCAGCAGCACGTGCTGCTCTTCCAGCGGCAGTGGTACGGCCAGGGGCAGCGCCACGTCGTCGACCTGTCGGCCTTCCGCGGCCAGGCGGTGACGCTCTACTTTGGGGTGTTCAACAATGGGGTTGGGGGTATCACCGGCATGGCCGTTGATGAGGTGGCCGTGACCTACTGCCTACCCTAGCGCGGTGCATCCCACTTTCTTGAGTGGGTTGCACCTTCTTCCTTATGCAACAAGAAGGTGCGATGCACCTCAGAAGGTGCAACGCACCGCGGAGGGGGCAACGCGCCGATCAGCGTTCGGCGCGGGTGGCGGCCAGGCGGAAGCCGATCGACCCCTGGCAGTGCCAGGGGTTGGCCGCGCCGCGCAGCCAGGACGTCTCCGGGTCGGCCCACGACCCGCCCTTCAGCACCAGCAACTCCTGGTCGCGGTCATAGGGCGTGGATGTCCACTCCCAGACGTTGCCGGCCATGTCGGCCGCGCCATAGGGGCTGTCGCCGTGGGGCGAGAAACGGCCGACCGGCGACGTGCTACCCATCAGCCCGCCATAGTTGAGCAACTCGACGCCCGGCTTGCCGTTGCCCCACGGGAAGACGCGGCTATCCGCGCCGCGGGCCGCCTTCTCCCACTCCATCTCCGTCGGCAGCCGCAGCCCGGCCCATTGGGCAAAGGCCAGCGCGTCGGCCGAACTGACCTGGACGACGGGATGACTCCAGCGGCGCTCGATGGACGAGTCCGGCCCATCCGGCTGTCGCCAATAAGCGCCGGCCAGCCGCACCCAGCGCTTCTGGCGCAAGACACGACTGTAGCCCTTCTGTTCGGCCGTCGTCCGGTAGCCGGTGGCGCGCACGAAGTGGTCGAACTGGGTATTGGTCACTTCGTAGCGGCCAATCCAGTAAGCGCCCAACTCAATGGGCTGGCGGCTCTCGCTGAAGAAGAACGGCCCGGCCGGCACACGCACAAAGTCGATGCCGCTGCGTTGGTGCGTCCAGCGCTCGGCCGATTCAGCGCTGACGGATTTCTCGGCGATGGCGCGAAAACCGATGTAGGGCGTTTGGCGTGCGCCATGAGCTTCCAGCCGCGAGTGAACGGTGTTGTTCTCGGCCACAAAAGGCCATGCGCCGCCGCGCACAACACGAACGCCGTCGCCCTCGCCGGCGGTGCTCGTCCACTCGGCGACGTTGCCGGCCATATCGCCGCAGCCGTAAGGGCTATCGCCTCGGGGCGAATAGCGGCCCACGGGCGAGGTGCCCAGAGTGGCGTGGTCGCAATTGCACAGCTCGGCCGACGGCGGATCATTGCCCCAGGGATAGTCCCGTCCGTCGCTGCCGCGCGCCGCCTTCTCCCACTCCGTCTCCGTCGCCAGACGCATCTCCGCCCATTCGCAAAACGCCTGCGCGTCGGCCCAGCGCACCAACACGACCGGGTGCGCGGCTTTGCCATGCGGGTACTCGCGCCGCTCGCGGTCCCAGTTATAGGCCGCGGCCCAATCGGCGGCCACTTGGGGCACGGGGTACTGCGGGTTAGCGTCGAGGAAACGCTTGTACTCGGCGTTAGTCACCTGATAGCGGCCGATCCAGAACTCTTCCGTCTGCGCCGGCTTACGATCTGGCCCGTATTGGAACTGTCCGGCCGGAATGCGGGTTAGCGCCATACCCGTCTTGGGGTGAATACGGTACTGTCTCTTATACACATCTCCGAGCCCACGAGACCGTACTAGATCTCGTATGCCGTCTTCTGCTTGAAAAAAAAAAAGAACAGAAAAAAAAAAAAAACCACACAACTCACAATACTAAGCATAACAACACTACACTAATCACAACAACACACTAAAGAACAAGCAATTACA
>CALLZA010000593.1 GCA_937858165.1 uncultured Ardenticatenia bacterium | reverse complement strand
TGCCTGGCGAGTGGGCTCGGAGATGGGTTAGAGGCGCGGGCGCTCCGGCCGCCGCCCCCGGGCGTGCCCGCGGCCCCCGCGGCCGCCTGCCCGGGCCAGGCCGGCTACCCCTCCAACCACATCCCGGCCATCCGCCACGCCATCGAGGCCCACAGCTTCACCGCCCGCATCCCGCCGGAAACGCTGGCGGCGCGCGTCGTCCAGGACGCCGACCGGCTAGACGCCATCGGCGCTATCGGCATCGCCCGCACGCTGATGCTCGGCGCGGCGATGGGCAAACCGCTCTACGACGACGCTGAACCGCTGCCGGCGACCCGCCCGCCCGACGACGCCCGCGCCATCATCGACCACTTCTATACCAAGCTCCTGCGCCTGGCCGAGATGATGCAGACGGAAACCGGCCGGCGCGAAGGGGAGCGACGGACAGCGCTGATGCGGCTATACTTGGACGAACTCGGCCGCGAGCTTTCCGGCGGCGGCCTGGCCGGGAGCTAACCGGCAGCGAGGCGTCGGCAGCATGACCAGTAACACCCACCGCTACGAACTGGCCGTGGAGATCGGCGAAGAAGCCGTTCGCCAGCGGCGCTGGCAGCAGGCATTGACCTGTTTCCAGACGGCCCTGGTGGGCCTGCCACGCGAGGCGCGCATCTATAACGGGCTGGGCGACACCCATCTGGCCCTGGCCGACCGCGGGCGCGCCCTGGCCTGCTACAAAGAGGCAGCGCGGCTGGCCGGCCGCAACCCCGACTACACGGCCAAGGTCGCCTCGCTTCAGGAACGACTGGGGCTGCTGCCCGACGCCGCGGCCACCTACCTACTCACCGGCGACTTGCTCTGGCGCGCCGGCCGCCACGAGCAGGCCCAGGCCAACTGGGAGCAGACGGCCCGGCTGCGGCCCGATCTGCCGGCCATTCACGAACGGCTGGCTATGGGTGACCAGCGCCGAGGCAACGCCCGCGGCGCGACCCGCCACTACCTGGCCCTGGCTGGCAGCCTGCGCCGCGAAGGGCGCTGCCTGCTGGCCCTGCACGTCTGTTGCGCCGCGCTGAGCCTGACGCCCGACAACGCCCTCGCCTGGGCCGCGACCGAAGACGCCTGGCGCTGTGTCGCCACGCGCAACGGGGCCGGCGGCCACCCCGCGGCGCGCGTCGAATCGGGCGATCTGCTCAACGCCGCGGCCGAGTTCGCCCAGTGGCAATTGACCGCCGCGCTGCGCCAGAGAACGCTACTCCCCAACGCCGTCCCGACCGCGGCCGACGTTGCCCTGCGCCAGGCGATGCTGCACGAAGCCCAAAACCGCGCCGGCCAGGCCATCGCCGCCTACGAACAGGCCATCCGCGCCGGCACGCAGCCGCCGGCCATCTTTTTCGCTCTGGGGCTGCTCTATCGCCTTGTCGGCCGCCGTGCCGACGCCCACGCCGCCCTGACCCTGGCCGCCCGCCATCCGTTTTATCAGCAGGCGGTTGCCCTGCTAGAGTAGGGGCTGGGGAAGAGCGCTCTTCCGTAGCCTCTAGCCCCTAATCCCTAGCCCCTATATAATGACACTCCCACATCCACTGAACGGACTATCGCTTGTTACCAAGGAGGTACAAGGATGGTGCAGCCCGCAACGATCGACATGACGGCCGTCGAGCCGGTATTGACCAAATACCGGGGGCGCGGCCGCGACGCCCTTCTGCCCCTGTTGCACGAGGCCCAGGCCGTCCACGGCTGGCTCCCGCGCGAGGTGCTGGAGGCCATCAGCCACACGCTCCACGTCCCCCTGTCCGACATCCACGGCGTGGTCGAGTTCTACTCCATGTTCTATAACGAGCCGACGGCCCGGCGGGTCATCCGCGTCTGCTTCGACCCGGCCTGTCACATGGCCGGCAGCCCGGCGGTGCGCATGGCCATCGAGGAGCGGCTCGGCCTGCGTCCGGGCGAGACCAGCGAGGACGGCAGCATCAGTTATGAGACCGTGCCCTGTCTGGGCATGTGCGAGCACGCCCCCAACGCCCTCAACGGCGACCGCCCGGCCGGTGACCTGACCCCGTCGGACGTCGACGCCTTCCTGGCCGGGGTCTTCCCGGAGCCGGAGCCGAAGATCTACGGCGGCCCGCTCATCAAGCTGGCCCGCGCGGGCAAGATCAACCCGCTGAGCCTGGCCGACTTCGAGAAGTATGGCGGCTATAAGGGGCTGCGCAAAGCGATGACGATGACGCCCGAGGAGGTGCTGGCCCTGCTGAAGGGCAGCGACGTGCTCGGCCGCGGCGGGGCCATGTTCCCTGTGGGGCTGAAGTGGGAGATGACCCGCAACGCCCCCGGCCACCCGGCCGAGAAGCACATCATCGCCAACGCCGACGAGAGCGAGCCGGGCACATTCAAAGACCGGGCGCTGATGGAGCAAGACCCGTTCAGCCTCATCGAAGCCCTGACCGTGGCCGGCTACACCGTCGGCGCGGAGAACGGCTGGATCTTCCTGCGCGGCGAGTACCCGCGCTGCTACGCCCGGCTGAAGAACGCCATCGAAAAGGCCCGCGCCGCCGGCTACCTGGGCCGCAACATCCTCGGCCGCAAGGGATTCAACTTCGACATCCAGCTCCGGCTGGGCGCGGGGGCCTACATCTGCGGCGAGGAGACAGCCCTGTTCGAGGCCATCGAGGGCAAGCGCGGCTTCCCGCGCATCAAGCCCCCCTTCCCCACGACCCACGGCCTCTTCCAGCAGCCGACGGCCATTAACAACGTCGAGACGCTGGCGGCCACGCTGTCGGTCATCAACATCGGCGTCGAGCAGTGGCACAAGCTGGGCACGCCGGGGTCGCCGGGCACCAAGTGGTTCTGCGTCAGCGGGCGCGTGCTGCGCCCCGGCGTCTATGAAGTGCCCTTCGGCCTGACCGTGCGCCAGCTCATCCAGATGGCCGGCGGGGTCATCGGCAACGAGGTGCAGGCGGTGCTGCTGGGCGGCGCGGCCGGCGTGTTCATCGGCCCGCGCCGGTTGGATACACCGCTGACCTATGAGGACGCCAAGGCCCAGAACTTCCCGCTCGGCTCCGGCGTCATCATGGTCTTCGACGAAGCCGTCGACCTGCGCGAGATCCTATACATGTTGGCCCGCTTCTTCGCCCATGAGAGCTGCGGCAAGTGCTACCCGTGCCAGATCGGCACGCAACGCCAGTTGGAGATCATCGAGCGCATCCTGCGCTATGGTGGGCCGCGGGCCGACGACGTGATCGCCCTGCGCGACATCGGCCACACCATGACCCAGACGTCGCTCTGTGGTCTGGGCCAGACGGCGGCCGCGGCCGTCCTCAGTGCCATCGACCGCTGGCCGGAACTCTTCGCCACCGACGCGGCCAACGGTCGGGTGCGGGTCAGATAAGAGGTGGACCCACCGATTACACACGGCTGAGGACAGCCGTGTGCAATCGGTGGTTTCTTCCAAATCCATGAACATCCGACACTTAGGCCAAAGCGACCAAGACGACATCGCGCCGGCGAGCGGGCTGCCGGGGGCGGGCGCCCGGTCGTCGCGCTACGTCAGCCTCAACGGCGGTGAGCCACAGATCATTGACGGCGCGATCATCGAAGAGGCGCTGGTGTGCATCACCGTCAACGGCCAGGAGCTGGCGACGTTCATGTGCACGCCGCGCGACCTGCCGGAGATGGCCCTGGGCTTCCTCTATAACGAGGGCATCATCGCCACGCTGGACGACGTGCGCGCCCTAACCGTCTCCAAGGGCCGGACGTGCGTCGACGTCTGGCTGCGCGACACGGCGTTCACACCGCCGGGCCGGGCGATCGTCACCGCCGGCTGTGGCGGCGGCATCACCTTCGACGACCTGTCGGCCGCCCACGCCCCGCTGTCGAGCGACCTGACGGCCACGCCGGCCCAACTGGCCGAACTGATGCGCCAGTTGCACCTCGGCGCGGCCATCTATCAGCAGGCGCGCGGCATCCACACCGCCGTACTGGCCGACCCGTGCGCGCCGGGCCAGGAGTGTTTTCTGCTCCAGGTGGAGGACATCGGCCGCCACAACTGTCTCGACAAGCTGCAAGGCGCGGCGCTGCTGGCCGGCCTGCCGACCCGCGACCGCATCCTGCTCAGCAGCGGCCGCATCAGCAGCGAGATGATCAACAAGGCCCGCCGCCTGGAGACGCCCATCGTCTGCTCGCGTACCTCGCCCACCAGCCTCTCCGTGGCCCTGGCCGAGGCGTGGAACGTGACCATCGTCGCCTATTTGCGGCAGGATCGGATGCGGGTGTATACGCACCCGGAGCGAGTGATCAGTATTCAGTAGGTCAGTATGCCCGTAGGTCAGTAATCCAGTTCTTTGTGAACTGACCCACTGGCATACTGACCTGCTATCTGGAGAACACCCATGACCGACATGGTAACCCTGACCATCGACGGACACGAAGTAACGGTTCCCGCCGGGACGACGGTGCTGAACGCGGCCGCGTCTATCGGCATTGAGATTCCGGTTGTCTGCTACCATCCCCACCTGACGGCCAACGGGCTGTGCCGCGTCTGCTCGGTGGACGTGGGGCGGCGCTTGCAGGCGGCGGCGTGCGTGACGCAGGTGTCGCCGGGCATGGTCGTCAACACGCAGACGAAGGACGTGCGCCTGGCGCGGCGGACGATTCTGGAGATGCTGGCCTCGGCCGTCGATCTGAGCGAAGCGCCCCACCTGCAAGAGCTGCTGCTGGAGTATGACGCCGACCCGGAGCGCTTCGCCGCCTTTGAGCCGCGTCACGCACCCGTCTACGACGACAACCCGTTCTACATCCGCGACTACAACAAGTGCATCAACTGCTGGCGCTGTGTGCAGGTCTGCGCCGAAGACGCGCAGTACACCTTCGCCCTGAACTTCGACGGCCGCGGCTTCCACACCACCATCGGCACGTTCATGGACGACCCAATGCCCGACACCACCTGCGTCTTCTGCGGCCAGTGCGTCGGCGTCTGCCCCACCAACGCCCTGAAGCCCAAGCGGCAGGCGATGCTGGAAGACGGCTACGACCCGGACGAGATCTTCCGCCAGACGCGCCGCGGCGGGAAGCGCAAGCGGGCGCTGGTGGGGGAATAGGGCGTTGACGGCGCTTGTATAATGCAATTATTGTCGCGTCAGTTGGGCCACTGCGCGACAAGTGAGGATGCATGATCGCCGAACCTGTCAAAAGAACTGCTGAAATTGAGCTGGCACGTCACCGCTTTACCGTGGCCGAGTACATGCGTATGGCCGAGGTAGACTTGTTGGGTGAGGACAGTCGTGTTGAATTCCGCTGCCGGACGGCTATCGCACCGTCACGCGCTACGCGCCAGGCGAGACGTTGTCGCCGCTGGCCTTTGCCGATGTAGTTCTAAGTGTGGGTGACGTGCTTGGAGCAAAAGCTTGATTAATGGGAACACCCCGGGAAATAAGTGAGGGGATATGACAACATATGTGGCAGTCATTGAACGCGATATAGACACCGGTTACTTTGTAGGCTACGTGCCTAATTTCCCCGGTGCGCACTCCCAGGCAGAGACGCAGGATGAGCTATACGCCAATTTGCGAGAAGTGATCGAACTGCTTCTCGAAGATGGCGAACCAACACTCGAAGCCGAATTCGTCGGCACTCAGTTAATCGCTATCGCCTGACATGGGCCAAAAAGTACCAGTCTTAAAGCCCCGTGAAGTCATCCAAATCCTGTTGAGGCTCGGGTTTGTCGAGATCAGACGGAAAGGATCACACGTCCAATTTCGACATCCCGACGGCCGCGGCACGACCGTTCCTTTTCATGCCGGCCGCGACATTGCGCCGACGCTCTTGCGACAGATCGCGAAAGATATCAACCTAACAATTGAGGAATTCCTGGCCGAGCGCAAGTAACAAGGAGACCCGCCCATGATCATCCCCGACCGAATTGTCCGAACGACATGCCCCTACTGCGGCGTGGGCTGCCAGATGAACCTGAAGGTCAAGGATGACTACATCTACGCCGTCGAAGCGCCGTTTGGCGTGGCCCCCAACGACGGCATGCTGTGCGTCAAGGGGCGCTATGGCACCGACTACGTCAAGCACCCCGGCCGCGTCCGCACCCCGCTCATCCGCACCAACCGCCACGAGGGGCGCAGCGCCAAGCCCGTCTGGCGCGAGGCCACATGGGACGAGGCGCTCGACCTGGTGGCCGACGAACTGGTGCGCGTCCGCAACAACTACGGCGGCAACGCCATCTCCGGCTATGCCAGCGCCAAGGCCACCAACGAGGACAACTACGTCTTCCAGAAGCTCATCCGCGCCCTGCTGGACACCAACAACATCGACCACTGCGCCCGCCTCTGCCACGCCGGCTCCGTCACCGGCCTGCAACTCTCCATCGGCAGCAGCGCCATGTCCAACTCCATCGCCGAGATGGAGAACCTCGACGCCTTCATCGTCACCGGCAGCAACACCACCGAGACCCACCCGGTCATCTCCAACTTCCTGAAACGCGCCGTGCGCCGCAACGGGGCCAGGCTCATCGTCATCGACCCGCGCCGCATCGAGATGACCGACTTCGCCACTCTCTGGCTGCGCCAGAACCCCGGCACCGACGTGGCCGTCTTCCAGGCCATGGCCCACACCATCGTCAAGGAAGAGCTATACGACCCCGACTTCATCGCCCACCGCACCGAAGGGTTCAACGACTATCTGGAGTCGTTGGAACCGTTCACGCCGGAGTGGGCCGAGTCGGTCAGCGGTGTGCCGGCCGAGTCGATCCGCGAGGCGGCGCGCATCTACGCCGGGGCGGAGCGGGCGGCCATCTACTGGGGCATGGGCATCAGCCAGAGCACCCACGGCACCGATAACACCCTGTCGCTGGTCAACCTGGCCCTGATGTGCGGCCACGTGGGCAAGGCGGGCACAGGCCTCAACCCCCTGCGCGGCCAGAACAACGTCCAGGGCTGTTCCGACAGCGGCGGGCTGCCCAACGTCTTCACCGCCTATCAGCGCGTGGACGACGACGACATCCGCAGCCGGTTCGAGTCGTTGTGGGGGGTGGGGTTAAATGCCGTACCTGGTCTGACGGCCACAGAGATGGTCGATGCCTGCTACACCGGCCACGTGCGCGCCATGTTCGTCCTGGGCGAAAACCCCATGATGAGCGAGCCGAACCAGAACCACGCTCGCCACGCGCTGGAAGAACTGGAGTTCCTCGTCTGCCAGGACATCTTCATCAACGAGACGGGCGAGATGGCCGACGTCATCCTGCCCGCCGTCAGCTTTGCCGAGAAGGACGGGACGTTCACCAACACCGACCGGCGCGTCCAGCGCTGCCGGACGGCCGTGCCCCCCGTCGGCCAGTCGCGCGCCGACTGGGACATTCTCTGCGACCTGGGCCGGCGCATCGAAGCCCGGCTGGGGCTGCGGCTGGCGTCGGGCTTCGACTACGCCGGGCCGGAGCAGATCTGGGAGGAGATGCGCGCCGTGACGCCCGACTTCTGGGGCATCGACTACGCCCGGCTGGAGCGCGAGGGGGGCGTTCACTGGCCCTGCCCCAGCTTTGACCACCCCGGCACGCCCTTCCTTTTCGCCGAGGAGTTCCCGCGCGGGCGGGGTAAGTTCTGGGAAGTGCAGTACGGCACGAACTCCGAGCTGCCCGACGACGAATACCCCTTTAACCTCAGCACCGGCCGCGTCCTCTATCACTGGAGCGGCAGCACCATGACCGGCCGCTCGCGGCTGGAGGACATCTACCCCGAGGCGGTGTGCGAGATGCACCCCGACGACGCGGCGGCCCTGGGGCTGATCACCGGCGACTGGGCGGCCGTCTCCTCGCGGCGCGGCACGATCACCCTGCGCGTGCTGGTCACCGGTCGTTCGCCGCGCGGCACCGTCTTCGTCCCCTTCCACTTCGCCGAAGCCGCGGCCAACAAGCTGACCCTCGACCGCATCGACGCGCGGGCCAAGATTCCCGACTACAAGAACAGCGCGGTCAAGATCGAGAAGACCACCCGCCCACCGGAGTACGACGAGGGGTACGACGAGCATCTGTTCGACCGCGGGGCTATCAAGGACCCGGTGCAGATTCACTAACACCGGTGCGATGCACTTTCTGGAGTGCATCGCACCTTTTTGAACCGATCTCCGAGGATACGACGCACCGCGGAAAGTACGTCGCACCACGTATGCTATAATTGTCACGTGGAGCAAGAGACGATCGCCACTATTCGCAGGAAAAAGCCCAAAGCTGGCGAGCCGGTATGGGAGTTGGCAACTTTGTTCCCCCACCAGGGTACATGGACGGTAGAAGACTTCTTGTCTCTCGATACAGGCCGTCTGATCGAATATGTTGATGGCTTTCTGGAGTTCCCGCCAATACCTACAATGGCCCACCAGGATATCTTGCTCTTCCTCTATGAGTTACTGAAGGCCTATGTCGTTATGAATGGGCTAGGCAAAGTATATGTTGCGCCAATCCCGGTACGATTAGGTTCTCGTCAGTACCGCGAACCAGACGTCTTCTTTGTGTCCACGCAGCGCGTTGCCGAGGCAGAGGGTAAATATCCCAGTGGAGCCGATCTGGTCATGGAAGTTGTCAGCGGTAATCGTTCCGACCGTGTGCGCGACCTTGTCCACAAACGTCGGGACTACGCCCACGCCGGCATTCCTGAATATTGGATCGTCGATCCCGACGAGGCGACGATCACTGTTCTGCGACTAGAGGATGACGAGTACACCGAACACGGCCGCTTCGGCGCAGGCCAGCAAGCCACGTCCCATCTGCTGCCGGGTTTTGCAGTGTCAGTCGATGAAGTGCTGTCTCTTATACACATCTCCGAGCCCACGAGACCGTACTAGATATCGTATGCCGTCTTCTGCTTGAAAAAAAAAAACAAACACCTAAAAGCTACTTATTATAACATCCTACTCGTCACAATACAGAGAACTATCCAAACACCTGAAGACACACCACAATCAGTAG
>CALLZA010000592.1 GCA_937858165.1 uncultured Ardenticatenia bacterium | reverse complement strand
TGTCGGTGACTGACTTGATCGTGCGTTTACTCTTCTGCTTATTGTGTATCTATTATGTGCAGTGTGGCATTCTACCTGTGTGCGTCTCGGACTCTGTGTTCTGTATTTCGCTTCCTTCCACTGGACTCTTTTTGTTTTTTTTTTTTAATGATACGGCGACCACCGAGATCTACACTAGATCGCTCGTCGGCAGCGTCAGATGTGTATAAGAGACAGGTTCGAAGGTCTGGCCGAGAGCGACTTCAATCGGGTCATAGCTGCCGGGCGCGTCTACGAAGTCGGCCAGGGGGGGGTCTACTTCCACCAGGGGGAGGAGTCGACGATGCTCTACGTCATCGTCGCCGGGCGCGTCAAGCTGTCGCAGGTGACGGCCGACGGGCAGCAGGTCATCGTGGCCTACTTCGGGCCGGGCGAGGGGTTGGGCATCGTTATGGCCCTCAACCAGCAGCCCTACCCGCTGTCGACCGAGGCGATTGAGCCGAGCACGGCCATCGGCTGGCGGCGCGAGGTGATGCTGGAGCTGATGCGCGACAACGCCCAACTGGCGCTCAACGGCATGCGCATGGTCGGCCAGCGCTTCGGGCAGATGCAGAGCCGCTTCCAGGAGCTGGCGACGCAGCGCGTGGAGCAGCGCGTGGCCCGGGCGCTGCTGCGGCTGGTGCGCCAGTTCGGCCGCCGGGTGGACGAGGGCGTGCTCATCGACATCGCCCTCAGCCGCGAGGACCTGGCCCAGTTGACCGGCACCAACCTCTACAACGTCAGCCGCATCCTCAGCAAGTGGGAGCAGTCGGGCTGGATCGTCTCTGCGCGCAAGCGGGTCATTCTGAAGAAGAGCCACGAACTGGTCGCCCTGGCCGAAGACCTGCCCCAGCAGGGATCAGGGCCCGGGGCGTAGTGGAGAGCGTTCTTCACTACGCCCCTGTCCCTGATCCCTGCTTATTGCACTTTTGCAACGTGGGGGCGCGCCCATTCCCGTATTCTATCTCCAACGTGGCTTAATCTAGCCCGGCGTGTGCCTGTTGGCGCGCCGGCAAGGGAGATACGAGGAATGAAGCTTACCCGCACACCGAACCGACCTTTCCTATTTATTACGGTGTTCCTGCTTCTGGCGCTGGTGGCCGTGCTGGCCGTCGCCTGCCAGAATCAGGCCGAGCAGAATGCGCAGCCCGAAATCGCCGGCGCGACCGAGGACATCAACGCCATCGCCGAGGCGCGTGGCCTGACCCCGGCCGACATCGCCGCCGCGGTCAAGACCTACATGCCCAGCGGCATGCACGACGAGTACTATGAGTTCGCGTCGGGCGGCCAGTCGGGCCAGGTCTACGTCATCGGCCTGCCGTCGATGCGCATCCTGAAGCAGATCGCCGTCTTCACCCCGGAGCCGTGGCAGGGCTTCGGCTATGGCGAACGGGGCACGCAGGAGGTGCTGGCCCAGGGTGGCCAGACGGTCTACGGCGAGCCGCTGACCTGGGCCGACACCCATCACCCGGCGCTCAGCGAGACCGACGGCGACTACGACGGCGACTGGCTATTCATCAACGACAAGGCCAACGCCCGCGTGGCCGTCATTGACCTGCGCGACTTCGAAGTCAAGCAGATCGTCAAGAACCCCATCACCATCAGCGACCACGGCGGCACGTTCGTAACGCCCGACACCGACTACATCGTCGAGGGCGGGCAGTACGCCATGCCTTTGGGCCTCGGATATAGTTCCATTGAGAACTACGAAGAAGATTACCGCGGCATGATCACCTTCTGGAAGTTCGACCGCGCGGCGGGCCGGATTGATATGGCCCAGTCGTTTGCCATCGAGCTTCCCCCCTACTGGCAAGACCTGTGCGACAGCGGCAAGCTGGTCAGCGAGGGCTGGATCTTCTGTAACTCGCTCAACACCGAGATGGCCACCGGTGGCGTCGAGCTGGGCAACCCGCCCTTCGAGTCCGGCGCCAGCCAGCGCGACATGGACTATCTCCACGTCGTTGACCTGGAGAAGGCCAAGGCTACCTTCGCCGCGGGTAACGTTGACATGATCAACGACTTCCCGGTTATCTCGCTGGAGACGGCCGCTGCCGAGGGCATCCTCCACTTCGTTCCGGAGCCGAAAAGCCCCCACGGCGTGGACGTGACGCCCGATGGTGAGTTCATGGTCGTGGCCGGCAAGCTGGACCCGCACGTGACCGTCTTCAGCTTCGACAAGCTTCAGGCAGCCATCGCCGCCGGCACGAGCGAGACCGACGCCTACGGCGTGCCGGTACTCGACTTCGACGCGGTCATGGAAGCGCAGGTAGAGCTGGGCCTTGGCCCGCTGCACACGCAGTTTGACGACAAGGGCTACGCCTACACCAGCCTGTTCCTCGACTCGGCTGTCGCCCGCTGGTCGCTCGGAGGCTCGGCCGATGAGTTGAATGAGGATCCGCCATGGACGCTGGTCACCAAGACACCAGTGCAGTATAACATCGGCCACCTGACCACCGCCGAAGGCGACACGGTCAGCCCGGACGGCCGCTTCCTGGTGGCGATGAACAAGTGGGCGGTTGATCGCTTCCTGCCTGTTGGCCCGCTGCTGCCGCAGAACTTCCAGTTGCTCGACATCAGCGGCACTGGCACCAATATGCCGGTCATCTACGACATGCCGCTGCCCGATGGTGAGCCGCACTACGGCCAGATCATCAAGGCCGACAAGATCGAGGCCTGGGAAGTCTATCCCGAGGTCGGCTGGGACCCGCACACGCAGGCCGTCAACCCTGACGCGCCGTTGCAGGGCGAAGAGCGTATCGAGCGTGAAGGCAACGAGGTCCACGTCTACATGACGGCCATCCGCAGCCACTTCACGCCGGAGCGGGTGGAGATCAAGAAGGGCGACCACGTTGTGTGGCACATCACCAACGTCGAGCGCGCCCTGGACGCGACCCACGGCTTCACCATCCCGTCCTACAATATCCACGTCAGCATCGAGCCGGGCGAGACAGTTTCGTTCGAGTTTGACGCGCTGGATGATGGTGTCTTCTCCTACTACTGCACCGAGTTCTGTTCGGCGCTGCACCTGGAGATGATGGGCTACATGCTGGTTTCGCCCGAAGAGTAGGCGCGAGTCCACACCGGGGGGTGCAGCCCACTGTCTTAAGTGTGTGGCATCCCTCTCCTCTGGAGAGCGAAGAACGTGCCAGGCACCTTCCGAGGTGCCTGGCACGGGAAATGGCCAAGTGAGATGACGACAATGAGCGCTTTTAAACGTTTCGCGGGGCCGCGCGCGCCGGTGGCCACCGATGAGAAACAGCGGGCGGCCTTTCGCCTGCCCAACGTCCTGCTCGGCGCGGCGGCGGTGCTGTTGCTGGTGTCCATGTTCCTGCCCTACTGGAAGATGACGCTGAACGCCCCGCAGTACCCGTCCGGGCTGTCGGTCGAGGTGTTCGTCAACCGCATGACGGGCGACGTGGCCGAGATTGACGGTCTGAACCACTACATCGGCATGCGGCCTCTGGGCGAGGCGGCGCAACTGGAGCGGGCGGTCAGCATGGTGGCCGTGGTCTTCCTGGTGTTGCTGGTGCTGGCCGCCATCTATGTCCACTCGCCGTGGGCGGCACTGTTGGCGCTGCCGGCCATTCTGTGGCCGTTCATTTTCATCGCCGATATGTATTACTGGATGCGCCACTTCGGGCTGAACCTGGACCCGACTGCGCCGCTGAGCAGTTCGATTGACCCATTCGTGCCGCCCATTCTCGGCTCCGGCATGGTCGGCCAGTTCGAGACGGTGGCCACGTTCCAGATCGGGTTGTGGCTGGCGTTCCTGGCTGTTGGCCTGATCCTGGCCGGGCTGTATTATCAGCGGCGGGCGTATAAGCCGCTGGCAAGCAGCTAAAGAGCGGTGCGACGCACTTAGGAAAGACGATATGAGACGTATGAGATGGTTGGCGGTGGTGGGATTGCTGGCGGGGCTGCTGGGCGCGCAAGCGGCGCAGGCCCAGGGCCAGACGACGCGCGTGCCGGCCGAGCGGCTGGCCGAGGCCATCGCTGCCGCCGCGCCGGGCGCTACCATCGAGGTGACCGGCGGCGTCTTTCATGGCAACCTGGTCATTGACCGGCCGCTGACCCTCATCGGTCTGGACGGGGCGACGCTGGACGCGGGTGGCCAGGGCACGGTGCTGCGCATTGAAGCGCCCGATACGACCGTGCGCGGCTTCGTCGTCCAGAATACGGGCAACTCGCTCGACCGCGAGGACTCGGGCATCATCGCCGCCGCGCCGCGCGCTCTGGTCGAGAACAACCGCCTGGTCAACGTCCTCTTCGGCATCTATATCAACGCCGCCCCCGGCACAACGGTGCGCGGCAACACCATCGAGGGGCAAGACCTTGACATTGCCCGCCGCGGCGACCTGATCCGCCTGTGGGACAGCGACGACGTGCTGATCGAGAACAACACCACCCGCCGCGGTCGCGACGCCGTGCTGTGGTATTCGGAGCGCATGACGTTGCGCGGCAACGACTTCTCGCATGGGCGCTACGGCCTGCACTTCATGTACTGCGACGACGCGATCATCGAGGGCAACCGGCTGACGAACAACTCCGTTGGGGCCTACCTGATGTACGGCCGCCGCATGACGCTGCGCGACAACCTGATCGCCTTCAATCGCGGGCCGAGCGGCTACGGCATCGGCCTGAAGGACATGGACGACTCGGTTATCACCGGCAACCGCATCCTCGACAACCGCGTTGGAGCCTACGTTGACGGTTCGCCGCGTGAGTTGAACAGCACTGGCATCTTCCACGGCAATCTATTCGCCTACAACGACATCGCCATCGAGATGCTGCCCTCGGTGCGCCACAACCTGATTAGCGACAATAGCTTCGCGGAGAACGAGCAGCAGGTGGTCGTGGCCGGTGGGGGACAGTTGCGCGACAACGAGTGGACGGTAGGCGAGCGCGGCAACTATTGGAGCGACTACGCCGGCTATGACGTTGATGGCGACGCCCAGGGCGAGATCGCCTACCGCTCCGAGCGGCTGCTCGACAGCCTGCTCGGCCGCCGGCCGGAGCCTGTCTCTTATACACATCTGACGCTGCCGACGAGCGATCTAGGGTAGATCTCGGTGGTCGCCGGACCCTTCAAAAAAAACAAACCACATAGCAAACGACACAAGGCGAAAGGAAAAAAAACGAGAAGCAGAGGCAGCAGAACACG
>CALLZA010000591.1 GCA_937858165.1 uncultured Ardenticatenia bacterium | reverse complement strand
TGCTTCTTGTCGTGCTTGTTTGCTTCTCGTGGTTGTGTCTTTGTGTCTTTTGATCTCGTTGTTTTTTTTTTAATGATACGGCGACCACCGAGATCTACACTAGATCGCTCGTCGGCAGCGTCAGATGTGTATAAGAGACAGGTCAGGGCTGGAGCGCGGCGTTGCCCGTCGGCCGCGGCGGGCGGCGCGACGACGGACGCCGGCGCGGTGGCCGGCGGCGGCGGCGGCATGGTGCGGCCGGTCAGCGCCTTATAGAGCGAGGCGGCGTCGGGCGGGCGGACGTCGGGGATGGGTTGCAGGGCGGCGTCGATCGCCTCGCACGTCCGGCGCGAGAGCTTCAGGTGCGCATAGCTCGCCAGCGCCGGGAAGTCGAACATCTTGCGGCTGGTCGGGTTCTCGTGCGTCAGCAAGTGGTGGAGCGTCGCCCCCAATGCGTAGAGGTCGGTGCGAGCGTCACTCTCGGCCTTGCCGAACTGCTCCGGCGCCGCGTAGCCGCGCGTCCCCAGCATGAATGTGTCGCTGCGTTTGCCGCCCTTGAAGCGGCGGGCGATGCCGAAGTCGATCAGCTTGACCCGGCCGCCAGCCGTTTCGACCATGATGTTGTCGGGCTTCAGGTCGCGGTAGATGATGGGCGGGTTGCGGCTGTGAAGGAAGGCCAACACGCGGCACAGTTGCGCCCCCCAATCAACCACGTCCCGCTCCGGCAGCGGCCCGCCGTGGGCGTCGAGCAACTGATTGAGCGTTTGACCCTCGATCAGTTCCATAACCAGGAAGTGGCGGTGGCTGGCCTCGAAGACGTCAACGACGCGGGGCAGGTTCTCGTGGCGCAGGGCGCGCAACAGATCCGCCTCTTCGCGGAACTGAGCCACCGTCTTAACGCGGTCGCCGCGGGCCAGGGCCGTCTCGCTCATCTCCTTCATGGCCCAGTGCGTGCCGTCGCTCAGGCGGCCGATCTCGTACACCGCGCCCATCCCCCCCTCGGCGATGAGACGCAGCACCATGTACTCGGTCCCATCGCTGCCGCGCACCAGGTAACCCTGGGGCATCTGGCCGGTAATGAACTTGTCGGCCACGGCCAACTGGCGCGACGTGGGCGAGTGGCCACAGTGGGGGCAGAAGCGCGCTCCGCCGTGGATGGCCCCGCCGCAGAACTCGCAGACGATTGGCGCGGAGCGCGGCGGCGGCGGTTTGGTGGTGATGGGCAGCGCGCCGTCGGTGGGCACGCGGTCGGCAGGCTCGGCGGCCAGTGGTGACCCGCCCCCCGCCAGCAGCGCGCCGCACTCCCGGCAGAAGCGGGCCGCGACACGATTCTCCTGCCCGCACTGCCCACACGCGACCAGCAGCGGCGCGCGGCAGGCGTGGCAAAAGCGGGCGGCAGTGCGGTTGGCCTGGCCGCAGTTGGGGCAGACAGCCTCGGCCGCGACGCCCGGCAGCGAAATGGCTGACGATTGTGGCTCAGCCGGCTGTGGCCCGGCGATGGGTGACGACACCTCGACCGGCAGCGCCAGTTCGGCCCCCACGACCGCGCTCAACGTGCGCCCGCAGCGGTGGCAGAAGCGCGCCCCGACCCGCAGCGCCGCGTTGCAGGCATCGCAAACCGGCAGCAGGTCGACCCGCAGCGGCCGACCGCAGGAACCGCAAAAGGTCGCTCCCGGTCGGTTGTCGGCGGAGCAGTTGGGGCAGTTCATGACCTCCTGTCGTGACTACGGCAACTTTCGCGTCAACTGGCGCGTGGCGTATTGTAGCTCTTTGGTGGCCGTGGCGTCGAGTTTGGCGCGCCCTTCAAGCGCCTGGGCCTGTTGCTGCAAGGTACGGGCCAGCTTCGTCTCGCCCATGTCCAGCAAGCGGGTCGCGGCGGCGTGCAGGCGGCGCGTCGCTGTCTCGACATCGCCCGCGGCGGCCTCTTCCAGGGCGCGCGTCTGCAGATTGAAGGCCACGACGCGCTCGACGTAGCCCATCACCCGCTGGTCGGCACCCACATCGGCCGCCGCGCCACCGATGAACTGGCCCACCAAGTCGGCCCGCGCCGTCACGCGTCCCGCGCCGACCGGGTCGCTGCTCAGCACCGCCTGGGCCAGCCGGTACTCGCCCGCCGCCCGCGCCGGGACGATCAACTCCAGCAGGAAGGCCGGCGGCGCGTCCCACTCCATGTCGCCCAGGGGGAGGGCGTAGCTGCCGCCGGTGTTCGGCCCCGGATTGACGCGGGCCAACGCCGGCTTGACACGCGTCACGCGCCGCAGCTCCACGCCGGGCGTCAGCTGCAGCTTCAACTCGGCGCGCCGAAAGCCGACGGCCTGGGCCGCGGCCAGCTCGGCGCGGAAGATGTCGGGCAACTGGCCGGGGTCGGCCACGAAATGCGCCCGGCCGCCGGTCTGCTCGGCCATGGGAATGAGCAGCTCTTCGTTGAACTCCGTGCCCAGGCCGAGGGTGCTGATGGTGTAGCCGGCGGCGGCCGCCTGCGCCGTCCAGGCCAGACAACTGGCGTGGTCGCGGGTAAAGCCGTCGGTTAGCAGAATCATGCGCGTGGCGTACTCTGGCGCGGCTCCGCGCTGCAGCTCCTGGAAGCTGAGAGCCATGCCCGCGCCCATCATCGTGTCGTCACCCAGAGCGAGCGCGCCGACGGACTGAATGACCGGCTTCAGCCGCCGCTTCTCCTTGCCGGGGGTCAGCGGCAGTACCGTTTCGGCCCGCGCGGCGAAAGCGACTAGGGAGAGGCGGTCGGTCGGTCGCGCCTGCTCCAGCACGACCTTGAGCGCCTCGGCCACGAAGTCGATCGGCCGTGGGTAGCGCTTCAGCGACGCCGTAGTGACGTTCTCGAACTGCCAGACCGGAATGCCATCGGCGATGACCTCGTGCACCAACCCCTGCCCGGCCAGTTCTTCGAACTGTGCCGGCGACAACAGCGGGATGCGCATCGAGGCGCTGACGTCGATGACCAGCCCCAGGTTGACCGGGGCCGACGGGCCGCGCCGGGGCAACCGCGCTTCCAGCAGGGCGTAGACCAGTTGCGGCTGGCCTGTCGCGGGGTAGGTGGGGCGGTTGAGGTGTGTGTGCAGGTCAAGGGCTGTCATGTCGACGGGTGATGTATCATCCTCAATCCGCGTCCCAGGCGCAGCGGAAGCCAACCAGAGCTAGGTTAAACGAACGGTCGAGATAGGCGTCGCGATAAGCCGCGCGCAGCAACCCCGCCTCATCATCCCAAGCCCCACCGCGGAAGACGCGCCCTTCGCCACTTGACGGGCCAGGCGGGTTCGCGTTAGGGACGACAGCATAGTAGTCGCTTCCGTACCAATCGGCCACCCATTCCCAGACGTTGCCGGCCATGTCCAAAGCGCCGTAGGGGCTGGCCCCGGATGGATACGCTCCAACTGCGGTGGTGTCGCCGACACAATTGTTGAAGTTGGCGAGAGCACATGAGGGCGCTTCATCCCCCCACGGATAGAGGGACCCGTTCGCGCCGCGCGCGGCCTTCTCCCACTCGGCCTCTGTCGGCAGACGACCGCCCACCCATTCGCAGAAGTCGACCGCGTCCTCCCACGACACATTGACGACGGGGAACTCGGCATACTCCTCTGCGCTATAGTAGCGCTGGCGTGTAGCACTACCGTCGCTCTGTAGCGCTCGACACGCTCCAGCGGCCACGCAGCCGGCGAAGTCACGATTCGTCGTCTCCGTCCGCGCAATACGGAAGGCGTCCATCTCAATCGTGTGCTGCGGCGATTCGTCGTCGAAGGCGCGCGGGTCATCGGCCGTCGAGCCGCGCACGAACGGCCCGGTCGGCACTGCGACGAAGCGGATGTCGGTCCCGGGTGGCGGATCGGTGTTGCTGACGAGGGTTGATTGGCCTGCGCCTGATTGGGAAAGAGCCACATCATAGGCGCAACGAATCCCCACATCGAAGTGCCCCCGCCACGCCCCGACTGACACGCGCGTGGTTGACCGCACTCCCTGATCGGTACTGCTCCACGCCCCGCCGCGCACACTCTTGCCGTCTTCGTCAACGCTGCCGCTCGGCCCGGCTGGATTGTCAACCGGCGAACGGGCGTAGTAGTTCGGATCGTACCAGTCGGCCGTCCACTCCCACACGTTGCCGGCCATGTCCTCCGCGCCGGCCCAACTTACGCCGCCGCCGAACGTCCCCACGGCCGCGGCAAAGGTATAGCCATCGTTGAAGCTATCGTCGGCCCAACTCATGGGGCAGTTGCGGTCGCAGGCGTTGACTCGCTGATCGGAGAACACGTCGCCCCAGGGGTAGAGTGGCGCACTCGGCCCGCGGGCGGCGTACTCCCACTCCGCCTCCGTCGGCAGGCGACCGCCGGCCCACGTGCAGTAGGCGCGGGCATCGTCGTAGGAGACCAGCGTCACGGGAAGGTCATCCTGGCCGATGATGTCACTTTCGGGGCCGCGTGGATGCCGCCAGTTGGCGCCGCGGACATTCTCAAATGTGTCGGTCAGGACGCTATACCCCTCGCCGTCCAGTTCATCCGCGGTGACAAAGCCCGTATCGGCCACAAAGGCGGCGTACTGGACGTTGGTCACTTCGGTGACATCCAGCCAGAAAGCGTCGAGGCGCACTTCGTGGATGGGGTCCTCATCTTCGTCAGCGTCTTCATCCTCGGCGCCCATCATGAACGCACCGGCCGGCACAAGCACTTGAGCGCTCTCAACCCCGCCTGGCAGGACGGCGATGCGCCAATTGGCTGGGGTGGCCGTCGCCGTCGGTTGCTCTGTCGCCGTCGCGGTTGGCGTGGGCGTTCGCGTCGGCGCGACGGTGGGCGAGGCCGTGGCCGACGGTTCGGCCGTTACACCGACAACTCCACTCTTCACAACCGCCACGGTTTCAACTGTGATGGTCACCGGTGGTTCGTTCTCCGTCGGACCATTACGGCCACGCAGGAGCAAGATGACCCCCACGGCAATAATGGCCACCGCCGCCAGCCCAATGACTGCCAACAGCCACGTTGGCGCTCCCCGCCGCCCACCCGTCGCCGGCAGGGCCACCGTCCGCGCCATCCGGGGCAGCGGGGTGATCGCTCGCCCGGCCAGCGCTTCACGCAGCGCCCCCGCCCCGGCCAGCCGCCCGCCGCTGGCCAGGGCCATCCCCCCCGCCCCGGGCCGCACGGCGGTCGGGGGTCCACCCGGGCCTAGGCCGCACGCGGGGGGGCCCCGCAC
>CALLZA010000590.1 GCA_937858165.1 uncultured Ardenticatenia bacterium | reverse complement strand
CCCTTCTCCTCTGCTTTGTTTTTTTTTTCTTTTTATCTACTCTTGCCTATCTCTTTTTTCTCTTGTTTTTTAATTATACGGCGACCACCGAGATCTACCCTAGATCGCTCGTCGGCAGCGTCAGATGTGTATAAGAGACAGCTGACCCACTGACCCACTGATTACTGGCCCCTGACCACTGACCGACTGAATACCGCTCACTGGCCCCCGGCCACTGACAACTGACAACTGGTTATGAACCTGCGTTTCCCTCCTGCCCTGCGTTTCCGCGACTTTCGCATCTTCTGGCTTGGCCTCTTCGTTTCCGTCATCGGCTCGCAGATGCAGCTCATCGCCATCAACTGGCACCTCTATGAGCTTCTGCGCGGCCAGACGTTCACCGTCCAGCTTCTGGGCCGCACCGTTGAACTGGGCGCGGAGGCGCTGGGCCTGGGCACGCTCGGCCTGGTGCGCGTCATTCCCATCGTGCTCTTCGCCCTGTTTGGCGGCATGTTGGCCGACACGCGCAATCGCCGATCGCTGCTCCTCTTCACCGAGGGCTTTGACGTCGTCATCGCCGCCATCCTGGCCTACCTGACGCTGACGGGCCAGACCACCGTTCTCCACATCTACCTGATCACCGGCGGGCTGGCGGCTATGAACGCGCTGGAGGGGCCATCCCGCCAATCGCTTATCCCCCACCTGGTGCCGCGCGAGCACTTCGGCAACGCCGTTAGCGTGCAGACGTTAATGTTCACCACCGCATCCATCGTCGGCCCGGCTCTGGCCGGCCTGATCGTCGGCTACGCCAACGTCGGCTACGTCTATGCCATCAATGCCGTCTCGTTTGTGGCCGTCGTCGTCTCGCTGCTGCTCATGCGCTATCGCGGGCAGGTGGCCGCGGCCTCGACCGGGCTGGGGCTGAACGCGCTGTTCGACGGGCTGCGCTTCGTCTTTCGCTCGCCGATCATCAGCAGCACCATGCTGCTCGACTTCATCGCCACCTTCTTCAGTTCGGCGCGGACGATGCTGCCCATTGTCGCCAGCGACATTCTGGGCGTCGGCGCGGTGGGCTACGGCTGGCTGGCGACGGCCGATTCGGTCGGCGCGGTTCTGGCCGGCAGCGCTCTGGCGACACGCGGTGAGCAGTTGCGCCGCCAGGGGCCGGTGCTGCTGGCCTGTGTGGCCATCTACGGCGCGGCCACGGCCCTCTTCGGCCTCTCGACCGTCTTCGCCCTGTCCTTCGTCATGCTGATGCTCGTCGGCGCGGCCGACGCCGTCTCGACCGTCATTCGTGGCACGGTGCGCCAGCTTTCCACGCCCGACGCGCTACGGGGGCGCATGACCAGCGTCAACATGATGTTCTTCATGGGTGGGCCGCAACTGGGCGAGTTGGAGGCGGGGCTGGTGGCCGCGGCATTTGGCGTGCCCTTTGCCGTCGTCACCGGCGGTGTGGCCACGGTGGTGCTGACGGCCCTCATCGCCTGGAAGTTCCCCATCCTGCGGCGCTATGACACGCCAACGCCGGTGGTGGCCGAAGCAACGGCCTAGAATCGGTCAAGCGTTCAACGCAAAGGCACAAAGAGAGAGCTTTTCTTTGCGCCTTTGCGCCTTTGCGTTGAACGCTTATCGGTATAGGTCCAGCTCAGGCGGGCGCACCAGGTCCGTCGCCCGCCCCTCGGCCTCCGGCAACCGCAGCCCGCGGATGAGCACTGCCGGCCGCCCCTCGGCCGCCTGCCCCATCAGCAGCCCGGCGGCGGCGGCGATCTCGTCGGCCAGCCCCACGTCGGTATGCTGCAAGCGGTAGCCGTAGAGGTCGGCTTCGCCGCGCCGGTCCCACAGCGCCGGCAGCCCGGCCACGCCGATGGCCACACCGACCGTGCCCAGCCGGAAAGGGCGGCCGTGGCTGTCGGTGATGACCACGCCGACGGCCGCGCCGGTGGTCGCCCGCAGCGCGGCGCAGAGGGAGACGGCCGAGGCATCGGGGTCGAGCGGCAACAGCAGCACCGCCTCCTCGCCGCTCTCGGTCTGGACATTGGAGCGGTCGATGCCGGCGTTGGCACTGGTGAAGCCCAGCCGGTGGCGGACGATGATCACCCCCGGCCGCAGACGCGACACCTCGACGCTCTCGCGCAGGATGAGCTCCATCAGCCGCGCGTCCTTGCCCACCTGCCCGGCCAGTTCCACGGCCCGCGCGGAAGGGGTTACGTCGGCCAGCCGCACCTGTCGCCCCTCGGCCTTGGAGACGATCTTCTGGGCGATGGCGAGCACGTCGCCGTCTTGCAGAGCCAGCCCGGCGCGGCCGAGCGCGTCAAGCAGCAGCGCGGCCACGTCATCCCCGGCGTGGACGTGGGGGATGCCCGGCACGGTGCTTAGGGTGATGGAGAGAGGCAGCATGGAGGAATTAGGAATTAGGAATTAGGAATTAGGAATTAGGAATTCAGGCGTTCTGCGATTCCTAATTCTTAATTCCTAATTCCTAATTCAATCTTCCGGCAGTCCCGTGATCCGAATCCCCGCGCCGCTGATCTTGTGGCGCACGTTGATGCCCCTGTCTCTTATACACATCTCCGAGCCCACGAGCACGTACTAGATTTCGTATGCCGCCTTCTGCTT
>CALLZA010000589.1 GCA_937858165.1 uncultured Ardenticatenia bacterium | reverse complement strand
TTTTCAAGCAGAAGACGGCATACGAGGTCTAGTACGGTCTCGTGGGCTCGGAGATGTGTATAAGAGACAGCAATGGTTGCGCGACGCGCTGGCCGAAGCGGCCCGTCTGGCGCAGGAAGGAGTAGACGTTGGGAATGCCCAGGCCGGAGCAGAGGCGCTCATAGCTGACGTGACCCATGCGCGGCAGCCAGTAGTTGAGCATCTCCAGTTGCAGCGGCGTCGTCGGGCCAAAGGCGCAGTGGCCCCCCTCCGACGGGTAAGAGACGTACCCCTTTTCGTGCCAGACCAGAAACCCCTCGCCCAACCCCGTGCCGGGAGCGATGACGCCAATGGCCCCGTGCTCCACCAGCTCACCCTCGTTGAGCGTCACCAGGTCGGTGCGCTCCAGGTAGGGCACGGCTGTGGCCAGCGCCTCCAGGTCGTTGAGCAGATGGACGCCGAAGCCGAAGCGCGCGGCCAGCGCGTCGGCCTCAATGACCCAGGGCAGGTTGGTCACCTGTGCCCGCCCGCCAACCACCGGCCCGGCCACGCCGAAGCTGCCGGCCGAAATGTGGTGGGGGCAATCGGCCAGAAACTCCTCGATGATCAGTTCCAGCGAGTGATACTGCTGGCTGGGGAAGGTGCGCTCCAGCACCGGGTGGCGGTCGATGAGCGCGGCGCTCTCTTGCGCGTCGAAGAGGGCCAGGACAGTCTTGGTTCCACCGATGTCGCCTGCGAGTAACATGGCATCACTTGACGATTTGAATCATGCCGTAGAAGGCTACGTGGTTACGAATGTTCTCGGCCGCCGGCTTGGGTGTGGGGTAGTACCAGGCGGCGTTGCGGACTTCCTGGCCGTCGACCACGACGTCGTAGTAGCTGGCCACGCCCTTCCACGGACAAGTCGTGTGGCGGTCGCTGTCGCGGAAGTATTGACGATTGATGGCGTCCGGCGGGAAGTAGTGGTTGCCCTCGACGAGTTCGGTGTGGTCGCTCTGGGCCAGAACGACGCCGTTCCAGATGGCTTGAGTCATACGGCTCTCCTGTGTTCAATGGTCGCGCCGGCGGTCGGGCGAAGGCGGCGCGAGAGGGGTTGGTTGTCTCAGTCGTCGGCCACAGCCAGGGCCAACGCCAGTTGCAGGGCGCGCAGTTCGTCGCGGCAGTCGGCGCAGAGGGCCAAATGATGCTCGACAAGGGGGCCATTCTCAAGCACTCGCTTTTGACTGACCAGGCAATCCACGTACTCATCGAGGCGGGCGAACACCTCTTCACACGACAACTCATCGTCGCGCGTGTCACAGAGCAGGTAGAGGAGCCGGTCTATCGAGGGGTCGTCGAGGGGAACGACGATGTTTGGCTCAGACGGAACAGGACGCTCCAGGAGCTGTCGTATGGTGTCGATCACGCTTGACATTCTGCCTCTCTGACGCATCCTTGCCAATCTTTCTTACCGTTCTCAGTGCCTGGCACTTTCCCCGATCTCCAGAACGTGCGACGCACCTCAGAAGGTGCGACGCACGAAGAGGTTACTTCTCAGTGAACGACGCCAGCACGTCCTCCGGCGTCAACCCGTCCTCGGCCATGCGACGGCGCAGGCGCTGGCGGGCGTCGAACAGCAGCTTATAGATAGCGTTCTGGTTGGAGTCGAGCAGATAGGCCACCTCGCTGAGCGGCTTGCCCTGGATGACGGCGGCGACGAGGGCGGTGCGCTGCTTCTCGGTCAGTTCCTCGCCGATGAGCCGGCTGACGTAGGCCAGCAGTTCGCGCCGCTCGGTCAGCGCTTCGGGACGCGGCGACAGGTCGGCCACAAAGGAGGGGGTGAACTCGCCGTCGTCGGTCTGCATCAGCTGGTCGAGCGAGCTGTCGCGCCAACGCTTGCGCCGCAACTCGGTCAGGCCGATGTTGAGGGCGATCTTGTTGGCCCAGGTGGTGAAGAGGCTGCGCCCGGCAAAGGAGTCGAGGTTGTCGAGAACCTTTAGAAGCGCCTCCTGCACGAAGTCATCGGCCAGCGCCTCGAATTCGGGGGCGTTGGTGTCCACCTGGCCGACGAGACCGCGCCGCAGGCCGTTGGCCAGCACCTGGCGCAGATCTTCCAGCGCGACCTCGCGGCGCTGGCCGGGCGTGCCCAGGTCTTCGACCCACTCTTCGTTGGTGCGTGTGCGGGGCGCGGTCATGGTTGGGATTATTGTAGAGGAATCGGTAGAAAGAGGCTAAAGAAGCTCACGCAAAGGCGCGAAGATGCCAAGGCGCGAAGGAAGCCAAGATAGAATCTTCTTTTCTTTCTTGGCGCCTTGGCCCCTTGGCGCCTTTGCGTGAGCTTTTTCACCCGTCGGCGGCGCGGATGGCGGTGGACTGGTAGTAGTCACACCAGTCTTGCAGCGGGCAGACGTGGCAGAGGGGGGCGCGGGCGCGGCAGATCTCGCGGCCGTGGCGGATGAGGTTGACGTGCATCGCGTAGTACGTCTCCGGCGGGCCAAGCGCGGCCAGCAGGTCGTGAGCCTTGACGGCGTTCGTCCGCGGCGGGATGAGGCCCAGCCGCAGGGTGACGCGATGGACGTGGGTATCGACCGGGAAGGCGGCGCGGCCGAGCGAGAAAAGCAACACGATGGCCGCCGTCTTTGGCCCCACGCCGTCGATGGCCGTCAGCCAGGCCAGCGCCTCGTCGAGCGGCAGGTCGGCCAGGAAGTCGAGTGACAACTCCCCCCGCTCGCGCAGGATGTGGCGCAACGCGTTCTGGATGCGCGGCCCCTTCAAGTTCGATAGCCCGGCCGAGCGAATGGCGGCGCTGACCGCCTCCGGCGGCGCGTCCATGACGCTGGGCCAGTCGGGGAAGCGAGCGGTCAACTCGGCGTAGGCGCGGGCGGTGTTGATGTCGGCCGTGGCCTGCGACAGGATGGTGTAGATCAACTCGTCGAGCGGCGGGGCGTGGGGGCGCCACACCGGCCGGCCATAAAACCCGGCCAGCAGGCGGAAGACGGCGGCGTACTGCCGGCGCCGGGCGTCGTCGCTCACCCCCCGGCCTCCCGGGCGAGGTGGGGGGGCCCGCGGCGGCGGCCGCCGGGGCCGGGCGGCGGGGCCCCGCGGGGCGCGCGCCGCCCGGGGAGGACAAAGGC
>CALLZA010000588.1 GCA_937858165.1 uncultured Ardenticatenia bacterium | reverse complement strand
TTTTATACTGATTCAGACTGTGGTATCTTATCCTTGTTTTTGCGTGATGTTCTCGTGGGTACTAGCTATTGTTGATATTTGAGATCATAGAATGTAGCATGTTGATTGTTGTCTTGCATTTTTTTTTTTTGTTCTTTGTTTTTTTTTTTGTGTTTTGTTTTCTTTTTTTTAATGATACGGCGACCACCGAGATCTACACTAGATCGCTCGTCGGCAGCGTCAGATGTGTATAAGAGACAGCCCCAGGATGAAGCCATTGGCGACGAGGATCATGATGAACTTGGACTCCGATATCATGACCGAGTTCATCACCGGCAGGGCGATGAGGATGAACAGATAGGTCATCTCGCGGATGGGCATCTCGTCGGTGCGGTAGCGCAATACGGAGAAGATGGCGAACAGACCAAAGCCCACGCCCACGCTGAGGTTGGCGCTAGTCAGCAGACTCAACACGAAGTAGATGACGGTGTTGAAGGCCAGAAAGGTAAAGACGTAGGTCTTGTCCTTCGTCGCCGGATAGTAAACAAAGCGCACGACCAGCAGGGCCACCATCAGGTTTAGCCCGGCGCCCAGGATGAAGTAAAAAAGCTCATTACTCACGGCACTCTCCCCGAATGAGTTTGTCGACCAGGCGCAGCTTGGGCTTGAAGTTGTTATGCCTTAACCCTTCACAGAGCATGGCCATGCCGGCGCAGTACTTGCTGAACTTGACCGGCCGGATACCCCACGCGCGCATCTGGTGGATGAAGCTGGAGTTGCGGCTGTGGCCGTCCTGCTTCAGTTCGGCGATGACGACGTTGGGCAGGGTGCGGTAACGACCAGCCTGGTAGCAGGAGAAACGCAGGTTGAGGTCAAGTGTCAGCCGCTCCTCATCGCGCTTGCTGACCAGTGTGATGCGCGTGTACTCATTCCACAACATCGGCTCCAGCTCGGTTGGGGCAAACGGCAACGCGTTGCCCAGGAAGACGTTGGCTTCAGGCGTCAAGCAGGTCAGCAACGCGGCGGTGGGCATACGCTCCTTGATCGTCCGGTTGCGTTTGAACTTGCGCTTGACCTCCAGAAAAGACAGGCGGCTATCAACGTAGTTGCGGGCGCGCACCTTGTACCGGTGGCGTCGCCCGTCGTGGTGCTGACGAAAGAGGGCGTAGTCATCCGTGTCGAAGTAAAGGGTACGATAGCGGTTGAGGCGCCGGCTGTGGATGTCGAGCACACGGTACTCATCAACCAGCACACTCAGAGCGTCATAGAGTTGCTCCTCGCTTAGCATGAACTTGGTATCCGTCCGATCTAGCAAGGCAACCCGGCTCATCTCCGTCAGACCGATCGGCGCAAAGCGCGCCAGCAGGGCGGCAAAGTGAGGCTGACCCGACGCGCGCCAGATAGCGCCGGGAAGCGTGGCCGTTGGCGACTGTGTCGCCACCATTGGCTCATTCTGAGCCGTGAAGAGCGTCAATGACATAATCTTTATTATCTCTCCTGCAGCGGGTTTGCTGACCGCCCGCTCCTCCTCATAGTCCACTCGACCTGCCAAACTGATACCAGGCACACAAGTGGCCCTCTAACAGTTTCTACGAGCAAGATTAAGAAGTTCATTACGAAGCACCATGAATCTCGCCCGATTTGGTTCCGCGTGGCCCACGGCCGACCGGGATGGGGCGCGGCCACAGAGAGATCACCTATTGACATTGTGCCCACCCCTGCTATCATCTGCGCCATGTTCGTCCCGCTCGTCCGCCGCTACCCGCGCCGCGCCCGCCGTCCCCAGGCCACGGGTCTGGCGTCATGGGTTGCCTGAGTCGCGAACGAGCCGACACGCAGACACCGACCGCCAGACCTCTCGGGCCTGGCGGTTTTTTGATCCGCAGATTGGGAAGATTGAAGAAAAGAACCTCACGCCAAGATCGCTAAGGACGCTAAGGACGCCAAGAAAGAGTTCTTTTTGCGCTCTTTGCGCCCTTAGCGATCTTGGCGTGAGGTTCTTCATTCTTCCATCTGCTCAATCCGCTCAATCGGCGGATCACTTGATTGAAAAGGAGTATTCATGATCAGAGCCGGCATCTACGGCGCGACAGGTTACACAGGCTGGGAGTTGGTCAAGATTCTCCAGCGCCACCCCGCGGCCGAAATCGCTTTCGTCGCCACGCGCTCCCAGGCAGGCAAGACGCTGCGCGAGCTCTTTCCCGCCGCGCCGCGCCTGCCGCTCGTCGCCGGGGCGGACGCGCCGCTCGACTCGGCCGACGTCGTCTTCCTCTGCCTGCCCCACGCCGCAGCGGCCGAGACGGCTCTGATCGCCCTGGCCGCCGGCAAGCGGGTCATCGACCTGAGCGCCGACTTCCGGCTGCGCGACGCGGCCACCTACGCCCACTGGTACAATCACACCCACCCCGCGCCGGCGCTGCTGGCCGAGGCCGTCTATGGCCTGACTGAGGTCTGCCGCGCCGAACTGCCCGGCGCGCGGCTGGTGGCCAACCCCGGCTGCTATCCGACCAGCGTCCTGCTGGCGCTGCGTCCCCTGCTGTGCAGCGACGTGCCCCTGGCCGGGCCGATCATCGCCGACAGCAAGTCGGGCGTCAGTGGCGCAGGGCGTTCGCCGGCGCTGACCAGCCACTTCGTTGAGGTGGCCGACAACTTCAGCGCCTACAAGATCGGCCGCGCCCACCGCCATCTGCCGGAGATGGAGCAGGCCATCGGCGACTGGCGCGGCGGCGCGCCGCCGCTCGTCTTCTCGCCCCATCTGCTGCCCGTGCCGCGCGGCATCCTGTCCACGATCTACGTGACGCTGGCCGCCGACGTGGACGAGGCCGACCTGCGCGCCCTCTATGCCGCGGCCTATGACGGCGAGCCGTTCATCGAGCTGCTGCCGCCGGGCGAGACGGCCTCGCTGGCCCACGTGACGTACACCAACCGCTGCGCCATCGGCCTGACCCTCGTCGGCCGCACCCTCATCCTGACTTCAGCCATCGACAACCTCATCAAGGGCGCGGCCGGGCAGGCGGTGCAGAATATGAATGCCATGTACGGGATTGACGAGACGGCCGGATTTTAAGACCTCAGAGGTATCGGCGTTGCGGCAACGCCGATACCTCTGAGGTCTGGGAGAAACCCATGACCCGAGTCACCAAGATCGGCGGCAACGAGCTAAACGCGCCCGGCTTTCTGGCGGAGCTGGCCGGCGTCCACCACGAGCTAACCCGGCTGGGCGGCGGGGCGGTTATCGTCCACGGCGGCGGGCAGGAGATCGCTACCATGCAGACGCGGCTGGGCATCGAGCCGGTCAAGGTCGATGGGCTGCGCGTCACCGACGCCGCCTCGCTGGACGTGGCCGAGATGGTTCTCTCCGGTCGCGCCAACAAGCAGATCGTCCGCGCCCTGCTGGCCGGCGGGCTGGACGCCGTCGGGCTGAGCGGCGTCGACGGGCGACTGCTGACGGCGCGCCAGAAGCAACACCCGACGGCCGACTTGGGCCTCGTCGGCGAGGTCACCGCCGTGCGCCTCACGCTGCTGGAGCGCCTGCTCCAGATGGGCATCGTCCCCGTCATCTCGCCCATCTCGCTGGGCGACGACGGCCAGACCTACAACGTCAACGCCGACGAGGCCGCCGCAGCGATCGCCGCCGCGCTGGGGGCCGACACGCTTGACTTTGTCTCCAACGTGCCCGGTGTGCTGGCCGGCGGCAAGCTCGTGCCGCACCTCTCGCCCGCGGCGGCCGAGGCGCTTATCGCCGACGGCACCATCGCCGGGGGCATGATCCCCAAGGTGCGCGCCGCCCTCGACGCCCTGGCGCGCGGCGTGGCGTCAGTGCGGATTGTCGATCTGGCGGGGTTGCGCGGAAACAGGGGAACAGTATTCAGCGAGTCAGTAGGTCAGTGAGTCAATCTGACGTACTGACCTACTGACAACTGTCAACTACGAGGAGAACATGGACAAGCAAACGATCATCGCCGACGAGGCGCGCTATATGATGCAGACCTATCGCCGGGCCGACGTGGTGCTGGCACCTGTCTCTTATACACATCTGACGCTGCCGACGAGCGATCTAGCGCAGATCTCGGTGGTCGCCGTATCATTAAAAAAAAAAAACAAAACACATAAAAAAAAAAAAAAGAACATAATAAAAGAATAGTGCAAACAAAGAACGACGAACGCGAGTTGGCAGAAGCG
>CALLZA010000587.1 GCA_937858165.1 uncultured Ardenticatenia bacterium | reverse complement strand
CTTGCATCCCTCATGCTGTCTGACTACTCTCCTGTGTCTATCTTCGTGCTTCCATTTGTGTTTTTTTTTTTGTTTTTTCTTTTTTCTTTTTTATTTTTTTTTTAAGGATACGGCGACCACCGAGATCTACACTAGATCGCTCGTCGGCAGCGTCAGATGTGTATAAGAGACAGGCTCTACCTGGAGGCCAACGGCTACGTCGAGTTGCCCAACGACTTCTGGGCGCGCGGCGCGGGCGACCCGGCGGAATTCAGTGTGGCGCGCCTGCCATCGGCGGCCGTCACGCTGCCGGTCGGGCCGGGGGCGTATGGCTACTACAGCGGGACACAACTGGCCAACGTCTTCGATCTGGGTGAGTACGGGCGGCGCAGCGATGCCGGGCAATCCCCCCTGTGGCGCGGCTACCGCCTGAGCGCTGACGAGGCGTTCCACCGTGACGTGATGTTTGCCCTGAAGAACGACCCCTATATCGATTGTGCTCTGTTCCACGCGGCCTATAATAGAAGCCCACTAGAGCAGTTCGCGGCCCGCTTCGCGCGGCTAGAGAGGCTGGGGCTGGTCGCGGTCGAGGGCGAGCGCGTGCGGCTGACGACCAAGGGGCGGCTTTGTGTCGAGGAGATCGCCGCCCTGTTTCGCCACCCGGCCATCGCTTCGGCGGCCGACGCGGCGCAACCGCGGCTGCAAAAACACAACTTCGCTCCGACTTATCCAGTGGCGGAGTGGTAAGACGAAAACAGATAAAGATGAATCATCCGCAGCTTGGGCTGATTAAGCAGATTCAGAAGAAAGAGGCCGTGTTTCTTATAATCTGCCGAATCTGCGGATCAGACTTCTTGGAACCTGTGGTTGCTTCTCCGGAGGATTGACTATGACCGAACGAGCGCGCGTGCTGATCGCCAAACCGGGCCTGGACGGCCACGACCGCGGAGCCAAAGTGACCGCCCGCGCCCTGCGCGACGCGGGCATGGAGGTTATCTACACCGGTCTGCGCCAGACGCCGGAGATGGTCGTCGAGGCCGCGTTGCAAGAGGACGTGGACGCCATCGGGCTGAGCATCCTTTCCGGCGCGCATATGCCCTTGATGGCGCGCATTCTGGAGTTGCTGGCCGCCAACGACATGAGCGATGTGCCGGTATTTCTGGGCGGTATCATCCCCAACGAGGACGCGGCCGAGCTGCAAAGGATGGGCGTCACCGCTGTCTTCGGCCCCGGGGCCAGCCTCGACGACGTGATTGCCGCCTTCCGCGCCGCCATCGCTGCCCGGCGGTTGGACGGGTAGCGCCGGAGCCGGAGCCCGACGCCTGTTCCTGCCCTACGCGGCGGGGCGTCCTTTTGATACAATCCCTTTTCACTTCACATGGCGCGGGGTCTTTCCGCCTGCCATGTGCCTGGAGTTAGCGAAATGGAGAAACCGGGCCGAAACGATCCCTGCTACTGCGGCAGCGGCAAGAAGTACAAGCAGTGCCACATGGCCGCCGACCTGACCGCTGAGAATGAACAGCGCGCCTGGGCCGACGCCGCCCGCGCGTTGCGACTCGACCTGCTGGAGTTCGCCGACAGCGAGCGCTTCGACGCCGCCGCCGCCACTGCTGCCGCGCACTACTGGAACGGCCTCTACACGGCCGAAACCCTCCCGCTCATGAGCGCCTCGGAGGCGGAGCGCTTCCTCGACTGGTTCGCCTTTGACCACGTGTTGCCCTCCGGCGAGCGTCCGGTGGAGTTGTTCCGCGCTGAGCAGGGCGACACTCTGCCCGCGCCGCGGCGCGAACTGCTTGACCGCTGGGCAGCCGCCGGCCCGATGAGCGGCTACGAGTTGCTCGGCTACGAGCAGCAGACGCTACGGCTGCGCGACGTAGCCCTGGGTGCGGAGCACGACGTCTATGAGCCGGCCGGCCACGGCGACGCGCCATTGGGGTCGATCATCCTCGGCCGACTCGTGCCCGTCCATGACCACCTGGAGTTCTTCGCCCTACCGGCCTACATTCCGCCGGGGGAGATCGCCGATTTGCCGGCCCAACTGGCGGCGGTGGGGGCGAGCGAGAGCGCCGACGCGCTGCGCCGCCACAACGTGCTCTTTATCCACCACGCGCTGGAGCAGGCGAAGCTGGCCGGGCGGCCGCCGGTGGCCCGCCTCGATCCTCGCCACGGCGTGGAGAACATGCCTCGCCGGCCGCGCCACGAGCGCGTGCGGCTGAAAGGCCCCAACAGCCGGTCGGACACGGTGCCCCACATGGCCCAGACCCGGCGCAAAGCGATCTGAGCGATCCCCGATGAGTGCTAAAAGTAAGTTGATCGTTCATTCGCAGAGCGCGCCGTTGCAGGGGACGATCTCTGTGCCCGGCGATAAGTCGATCAGTCATCGCGCGGTGCTGCTGGCCGCCCTGGCCGAAGGTACCAGCGTCATCCGCAGCTGGCTGCCGGCCGGCGACACATTGGCGACGCTGGAAGTGGTGCGCGCCCTGGGCGTCAACGTTGAGGTGAGCGAGCGCGGACCGCAAGCGTGGGATCTGCGCGTTGAAGGGCGCGGCTTGCGCGGGCTGCGGCGGCCGTCCGGGCCGCTCAACTGTCGACACGCCGGTACAGCCATTCGCCTGTTGGCCGGCATCATGGCCGGACAATCCTTTCCGTCGGTGCTCGACGGCAGCGAACAACTGCGGAAGCGGCCAATGGGCCGGGTGACGGAGCCGCTGCAAGAGATGGGCGCCGACATCAAGGCCGAGGACGGGCACGCGCCGCTGCACGTCCGCCCTGCGTCCCTCCACGGCTTGGCCTACCGTCTGCCGGTTGCCAGCGCCCAGGTGAAGAGCGCCGTGCTGCTGGGCGGTCTCTACACGGTCGAGGGCGTGCGCGTCCACCAGCCCGGCCCGGCCCGCGACCACACCGAGCGGATGCTGATGGCCATGGGTGCGGTCGTGACGACGCAGGACGGCTGGGTGACGCTGAGCGACGCGCCGTTCGGCGGCCGCCGCCTGCTGCCGCTCGATATGACCGTGCCGGGCGACTTCTCTTCGGCCGCCTTTCCGCTTGTGGCTGCGGCCATCGTGCCCCATTCACAGATCACCATCCGCGGCGTGGGCGTCAACGAGACGCGCATCGGCCTGCTACAACTGTTGCGGGCAATGGGGGCGAACGTGGGCGTCAGCAATCAGCAGATGACCGGTGGCGAACTGGCCGCCGATCTGACCATCGGCTTTGCCGAGCTGCACGCTGTGGACACTGACGGGCCGACAGTCGTGCGGGCCATCGATGAGTTCCCGGTGTGGGCCGTGGCCGCCACGCAGGCCGCCGGCCACAGCACCGTCCACGATGCGGCCGAGTTGCGCGTCAAGGAAGTGGATCGCATCGCCGTCCTGGTCGGCGAGTTGCGCCGTCTGGGGGCTGCCCTCGACGAGCACGACGACGGCTTCACCGTCCACGGGCCGACGCGGTTGCGTGGGGCCAGCGTCGATAGCCACGACGACCACCGGTTGGGCATGGCGCTGGCCGTGGCCGGGCTGGCAGCCGAGGAGCCGACCCTGATCCACGACGCGGCCTGCATGGCCGACAGCTTCCCCGGTTTCGTCGATACGATGCGCCAACTGGGCGCGGCGATGGAGTGGGTCGAGTCAACTTAGAAAGAGAAGAAACTACAGATTCCGCAGATTAAAGCACTGAAATCTGTGGAATCTGCGGTTTGTTCCTTTCCGGAGGATGCGTGCTCTATTTGGTGGCGACGCCAATCGGCAATCTGGGCGACATCAGCTTGCGCGCGCTGGAAGTGTTGCGCGCCGTGGATGCCGTCGCCAGCGAGGACACACGCAAGACGGGCCTGCTGCTGAAGCACTTCGACATCAAGAAGCCCCAGATCGCCTTCCACGAGCACAACGAAGACCGCGCCGGGGCGCGCATCATGGCCCTGCTACAGGCCGGGCAGTCGGTGGCCGTTGTCTCCAACGCCGGCACGCCGGGCGTGGCCGACCCCGGCTTCACACTGGTGCGGCGGGCCAACGAGCTTTACCTGCCGGTGACGATGGTTCCCGGTGCGTCGGCGCTGGTCATGGCCCTCGGTCTGTCCGGGCTGCCGTCGCACAGCTTCACCCTTCGCGGCCTTCCGCCGCGCCAGGGCCGGAACCGGCCGCCGCCTCTTTTATACATCTCCGAGCCCACGCGACCGGACTCGATC
>CALLZA010000586.1 GCA_937858165.1 uncultured Ardenticatenia bacterium | reverse complement strand
TTCTTGTTCTTATCTAGCCGTTATTTTCTCCTTGTGTGTTTCTCTTCTCATTCTCACATTCTCGTGCTCGTTCACATGTCTCTCTCTTCTATTCTGCGACAGATACGCCTGAGTGCTACAATCTCAATCTTTTTTTTTTTTAATGATACGGCGACCACCGAGATCTACACTAGATCGCTCGTCGGCAGCGTCAGATGTGTATAAGAGACAGGTTTGGGCTGGCGATCTATATCATCAACTACTACACCTTTACCTATCTCTTCCCGTGGTTCTTTCCGCTGCGCAGCTGGCTGGTGTTGGCTACCCACGTCTTCTTTGGCGCGGCGGCGGGCGGCATCTATGAGGCGCTGGAACGCGATATCTACGTGCTCGACGAGCCACCCACCGAAAACGCCACACCCGCTTAACTACCATCTTGGCCCAATGACGGGAGAGTGAACCCATGACTCGTAGACGTAGCTTCAATGGCGGCCGACTCCTGATGGCTCTGGCTCTGGCCGCCTTCGCCCTTTTCTCATACTTCGGTTCCAAGGAGTTCAACCCCGTCCTCCAGGAGGACCAGTACGTTGGCATCACCCCGGAGCAGGAGATCGCCCTGGGGCTACAGGCCGCGCCGGAGATGGCGGCGCAGTTTGGCGGTGTTCATCCCGACGAGCGCGCCCAGGGTTTCCTGGACGAGGTCTGTCGCGGACTTATCGCCAACAGCGACGCCGGTGATGCTGAGTGGCCCTATGAGTGCTCGCTGCTGGTCGATGACCAGACGATCAACGCCTTTGCCCTGCCCGGCGGCCAGGTGTTCCTGACCGTTGGCCTATACAACGAGCTTGAGTCGGAAGGTCAACTGGCCGGTGTGCTGGCCCACGAGATTGGCCACGCCGTCGCCCGTCACTCGGCGCAGCAGATCGCCCGCGAGCAGTTGACGCAGGGGCTGACCGGCGCGGTGATCGTCGCTTCCTATGACCCGCAGAACCCCGGCAGCATGGCGACCAGCCAGATAGCGGCCGTCGTCGGTCAACTGTTGACAATGCGCTATAGCCGTGAGCATGAGCTACAGGCCGACCGGCTGGGCGTGCGCTTCATGGCCCAGGCAGGCTATGACCCACGCGCGCTGATCGACGTCATGCACGTTCTAGCCGCCAGCGGCGGCTCGGCCCCGCCCGAGTTCTTCAGTACCCATCCCAACCCCGAGAACCGCATCGCCGCCATCGAAGAGGCGATTGCGCAAGAGTTCCCCGGCGGCGTGCCCGACGGGTTGATCGACTAAGTTACTTGCAGGAGAGTTTTGAATGAGTAGTGTGATCGAGATCGTTGGTGAGACATTTCATGAGTGGAGCGAAGATAAAGCATCACGCCTTTCTGCGGCGCTGGCCTACTACACGGTCTTCTCCATTCCGCCCCTCATGGTCGTCGCCATCGGTATTGCAAGCCTGTTCACCGATCGGGCGACCATCGAGGAGCAGGTTGTAAACCAGGCGTCCAGTCTGATGGGCCGGCAGGGGGGCGAAGGGATTCAGACGATCCTGCAATCGGCCGAGCAACCGGGCAACGGCGAACTGCTACCCACACTCTTCGGCGTCGCCCTGCTTCTGTTCGGCGCGTCGGGCGTCTTCACCCAGTTGCAGGACGCCATGAACACCATCTTCGGCGTGAAACCCGATCCCCGGCGCGGGATCATGGGTCTCATTAAAGACCGCTTCCTGTCTTTCACAATGGTGCTCACCATTGGCTTCATCCTGCTCGTGTCGTTGATGCTGAGCACGGTGCTGGCCACCTTCGGCAACTTCGTCGGCGGGCTGGTGACGGAGGCCGAGGTAGTGCTGTGGATTATGAACTTCATCATCTCCTTCGGCGTCTTCATGTTGCTGTTTGCCCTGATCTTCAAGACCATTCCCGACATCAAGATCGCCTGGCGTGACGTTTTGGTCGGCGCGGCCATCACCGCTCTCTTGTTCAAGATCGGCGAATACGCCCTGGGCTTCTACTTCGAGCGCAGTGACCCCACGTCAGCCTTTGGCGCGGCGGGATCGATCATTCTACTCTTGTTATGGATCTACTACTCTGCGCAAATCATCTTCCTGGGCGCGGAATTCACCGAAGTCTACGCTCGCCGGATCGGCTCCGGCGTTCAGCCCAAGGCGGATGCGGTACCCCTGACCCGCGAGGCGCGTGCCCAGCAAGGTATCGCCAGGGAGCAAGAGGTCAAGCAGCAGGCCCAGGCCCAGAGCAGCGCGAACAAGCTGTAGAAGAGAACGCCAACATTCCACGTTCTGCCGACCGGCCATTTTACCTACACCCATTGCTCCGCCTTCTGTTATCCTCCCTGGTAGGCGCAGAGTAGGCGGGCTATGTCCAGTCGTCATACCATGCGTCGTGGCGGAGAAGTTGAATGCCTGTTGCTGCGAGTGGCGCGAATACGTGGGACGGCCGTCCCCTCGACCAACATACACACGTTCTAAGCCTGCTGCAAGAGTTGGGCGTTCTGACCAATAGCTCACTATCGGTTGGCGCAGCCTTGCATATGTCGCTAGGGGCCATTGGGCGTTACACCGGCTGGCCGATAGGGCGGGTTAAGCTAAACGATGCCAATATGGCGCTGATTGGCGAGCCGGCCGTCACCTGGCATGATAGCACCTGGATTGAGCCGCCGCCGGCCGACGTCTGGCCGCAACACTCGTTTCCTGACGGCCAGGCGTCCGTCGTCGTGGCATCTCTGGCGGTGGCCGGCACACTGTCGAGCTACGTCGGCTGCCCGGTCTACAGTGGCCTGGAGGGTGTGGCGACCCTGGAGTTTCTGACGCGCGAGCCGCCTCAACTCGATCCCCAGTTGCATCAGGTCTTGACTCACGCGGCGACGCTCATCGGTTTGGTCGTCGAGCGCGGCCGTGTCCAGGTGGGCCTGCGCGAAAGTGAGCGCCGCTTCCGGGCCATCTTTGACCAGTCGTACCAGTTCATTGGCCTCATGGAGCCAGACGGCACACTCATCGAGGCCAATCAGACGGCGGTACAATTTGCCGGCCTGACGTTGGAGGATGTGGTCGGCAAACCGTTCTGGGAGACGTACTGGTGGCAGATCTCAGTGGACACCCAGGAACAACTAAAGGCCGCCATCGCCCGTGCCGCGGCCGGCGAACTGGTTCATTATGGCGTTGAAGTCCAGGGCGCGGACGGCCGCGTCATAACTATTGACTTTTCCATCAAACCCATCCGTGACGTGGACGGGCGAGTTGTGTTGCTAATCCCTGAAGGGCGGGATATTACCGACTTGCGCCGCACCGTGGCCAGCTTGCAACGCGCTGAAGCGCGTCTGGCCGAAGCCCAGCGCGTCGCCCGCATGGGCCACTGGGACTACGATTTCGTCAGCGAGGAAGGGTACTGGTCGGAAACTCTATATGCCCTCTTTGGTCTAGAGCGCGAGGCCGTAACTGACCCGGGTCAGGAGTTCCTGGCGCGCGTTCATCCCGACGACGTACCCGAGCTTCGCGCGCACATGGAGCGAGCCTACCGCGAGCATACCGGCTATGAGATGTCCTACCGCATCACGCAGCCCGACGGCAGTGTGCGGGCTGTTTATGGCGCAGGCAATGTCACGACGAACGACGCCGGCGAAGTGACGCGTATGTCGGGTATCGTCCAGGACATCAGCCGGCGGCGGGAATTGGAGGAGTCTCTGGCGCGTTCGGTCGCGCGCCTGTCGAGTATCAACAATGTTGGCCAGGTCGTGGCCGCCTCCCTAGACCTGGGACAGATCTATCGCGAAGTCCTGGCCGCGGCCCGGTCGTTGTTGGGGGCCGACATGGTTCTGCTGTTCGAGTATGAGCAGGATGTCCTGCACGTCCGCGCCGCCGACCATGATGGCACCCACAGGGTGGAGCAACTGAGCATTCCGGCCAACACAGGCGTAGCCGGCGAGGTGTGGACGACCGGCCGCGCGGTACGGCTCAGCGGTGATGAGTGCCGCCGTCGTCGTTCCGACCGCCTGGCCCAGTTGGCTGGTTACGAGCCGCGGGCTATGGTAACCGTCCCCGTCCGCTGGCAAGACAAGATTGTGGGCGTGCTGCAAGCAGTCGATGGGCGCGACGACGCCTTCAACGCCGAGGATCTGGAAACGCTGCAAGCCATTGGCACGTGGACGGCTATCGCCATCGGCAAGGCCCGCCAGCACGTGGCGCTGGAGCGGCGGCTGCGCGAGAGCGAGGCCGTGGCCCATATCAGCCGCGCGCTAAGCGAGACGCTGGAGCCGCAGAGCATTCTCGACCTGATTGCCGCCACCGCCCAGAGCATCGTGCCGCATACTGACTGGACGGTCATCCATCTGCTGCGCGGTCGGCCTGAGCGGCTCTATCCGGCGGCATCCTCCGGCAGTGTGCCGCCGGCCGATGATTATGTCATTCCACCCGACCAGGGAATCGCCGGCCATGTGCTCCTGGCCGGCCATCTCATCAACGTCGGCGATGTTTGGGAAGATAACCGGGCCACCGACTTTGCTCGGTCTGTCGGCGTTCGCTCCATGCTCGTCGCGCCCATCCATAGCCGCAGTCGCATTATCGGTACGATCAGCAGCGTGTCGCCCCAACCGCAGACCTTCACCGGCGAAGACGAGCACCTCATCACGATTCTGGCCTCCCAAGCGGCGATGGCAATTGAAAACGCGCAACTGTTCGACTCCCAGCGCCGCGCCCGCGCCGTTGCCGAACCTGTCTCTTATACACATCTGACGCTGCCGACGAGCGATCTAGTGTAGATCTCGGTGGTCGCCGTATCATTAAAAAAAAAAAAAAAGACGATACACGTGGGACACGACGAAGTATCAAACACATACAACACAGACCAAAACACCAGCAAGAAAACTAACATGCGCACAATCACACTAAACA
>CALLZA010000585.1 GCA_937858165.1 uncultured Ardenticatenia bacterium | reverse complement strand
GGTCGGCCCCCAGCCGCAGCGCCTGCTCGCGCCGCCCGGCGGCCGGTTCGCTGACGATGACCCGCGTCGCGCCGCGCAGCCGGGCCAACATCACGTGCAGCACGCCGATCGGCCCCGCGCCCATCACCAGCACCACATCGCCCGCGCCGACGCCGACCTTGTTCTGCCCGCGCCAGACGCAGGCCAGCGGCTCGATGAGCGCGGCCACGGCCGGGTCAACGTCCAGCGCGACCGGCATCAGGTTGCCGCCGCGCACGGCCGCCGCCGGCACGCGCAGGTACTCGGCGAACGCGCCGTCCAACGTGATGCCGATGGCCTCGAACTGCGGGTCGAGGTTGTTGTTGCCGCTGATCGTCTCGCGGCTGTCGCCCCGGCCCATGTTGGGGGCGACGAACAGGCGTTGGCCGAGCGCGTAGCCGCGGACGCGCTCGCCGACGGCCGCCACCTCGCCGACGACCTCATGACCAGGGATACGCCGCGTGCCGGGGGCGTACAGGCGGTGGCCGCCGTGGTAGATGCGCAGGTCGGTGCCGCAGATGTTGGCCCGCAGCACGCGCAACAGGACCTCGTCCGGGCCAATCTCCGGCACGGGTACATTCTCAACACGAATATCGTGGGGGCCGTGGTAGACGGCGGCGAGCATGTTCATAGTGACGAGTGACGAGCGACGAGTGACGAGTGGCAGAACCTCACGCAAAGATCGCCAAGTACGCAAAGAACGCCAAGAAGAGTTCTTCTTTGCGTACTTGGCGCTCTTAGCGATCTTTGCGTGAGGTTCCTATCCTCACTCATAATCCATAACCTCTTGTAGATAAATCGGGCGCTCTTCCAGGAAAGACCGCGTGCCCGCCAGCACCATGGCCACAGCCCAGCGGCCGTCTTCGCCGGTCACTTTGGGCGGGCGCTGTTGCTGGATGCAGGCGACGAAGTGCTCCAACTCCTGGATGTAGCCCCAGCGGAAGCGGTCGGGCCAGCGGCGGAAGATGGGCGTCACCAGCCCCCGCTCCCGGTCGGTGCAGACGACAATAGCCTCGCCCTGCAGCTGGCCGATGGTCATGATGCCCTTCTTGCCGATGATCTCCACCCGGCTATCGTAGCCGTAGTCGCAGGGGCAGACGCCGGAGATGTTGCCCAGCGCGCCCGACTCGAACTTGACCGTGGCAAACATGTTGTCGTAGAAGTGCTCGCTGGTCACACCGCGCTCCGCCCCCTTGAAGTTGGCCACCTCGACGTACATCCGCCGCGGGTTGGAGGCCATCAGCCAGCGCACCGTGTCGAGGTCGTGGCTGTTGACTTCGGCCAGATTGCCGTTGCTAGTGCGCAGGTCGGTGGCCCAGGGGGGCGGCAGGCCCGGCCCGTGGGTCAGAGACTTGATCATCATCGGCTCGCCGATCTCCCCGCCCTGGATGCGCTCCCAGGCGGCGGCAAAGTCGGGGTCGAAGCGGCGCATGAAGCCCATCTGCAACAGCACCCCGTGATGGCTTACAGCCCTCAGAATGTCGTCGCATTCGGCCAGCGACAGGGCCATTGGCTTCTCCAAAAAGACGTGCTTGCCGTGTTCGGCGGCCAGCACGGCCAGCTCGCGGTGGGTCGGCGTTGGCGTGGTGATGACCACAGCGTCGAAGTCGACGGCGTCAAGCGCGTCGGCCAGCGACGCGAAGCGGCGCTCGATGCCGAACTCGTCGCCGGTAGCGTCGCGCACTTCGGCCCACGGATCGACCAGGGCCACCACGTCGCCGCCGGGGACGTGGCGCTTGAGCGTGCCCGAATGGAGCTTGCCGACGCGCCCGGCGCCGATCATACAGATGCGGATGGGTAAAGTCATGCCTATTCCTCTCCGTGCATCGCACCTTATGGGGTGCGTTGCACGTTCTTATGGTCGTCTGCCGGAAGGTGCAACGCACTTCGGAAAGTGCGATGCACCGGCCGATCAGGCGACAAACAGTTTGACTAGTTGCTCCTGCAACTGGATGTGGCGGTCAACCAGCGGCCGATAGAGCGCGTGGTTGGCGGTCGACGGTTGGATGGGCGGGCCGGCGGGCGTGGCGTGGGATGCCGCGACGGTGGCCAGGTCGTCGTAGATGCCGACCGCCTTGCCCGCGATCATCGCCGCGCCCCACGTGCCGAACTCGTCGCCAGCCAATCGTTGATAAGGCACACCCAGGACGTCGGCCTTGATCTGGTTCCACACGTCGCTGCGCGCCCCGCCGCCCACGACCCGCGCCTCGGTCAGTTCCAGGTTGGGGATGTACTCGCCCAGCACCCGCAGATACCAGGCGTACTCATAGGCGATGCTCTCCAGCACGGCGCGGGCGAAATGGGCGCGCGTGTGGCCCCAGGAGAACCCCAGCCACGCCCCGCGCATCTCCGGCGTCGCCGGGCAAATGCGCCCGCCCAGGTGGGGCGAGAAGAACAGGCCGTCGGAACCGGGGGGGATGGCCGCGGCTTCGGCAATCATGTGGAGATAAGTATCATCAGACCGCCGACCGCCGACAACCGACAGCGGCTCAACGGCGGTGTCATTCTGGCTGCGGTCGGCCGTCGGCGGTCGGCGGTCGATGGCAAATTGATCGCGAAACCACCGCAACGCCTGCCCACCGCCGGCGATGTAGGCCAGTGGGTTCCACAGACCGGGGATGACGGAGCGCATCGTCAGCAGGGCGCGGTGGGTGGTGTCGGCCACGAAGGTATCGGTGCAGCCGGCCAGCACCGAGGCCGTGCCGGCCACGTCAAACAGCTGCCCCGGCCGCACGATGCCCGCGCCCAGGGCGTTGGCGGCCGTGTCGCCGCAGCCGGCGGCGATGGGCGTGCCCACGGCCAGGCCAAAGTCGCGCGCCGCCTCGGCCGTCACCTCGCCGACGACCCGCCACGGCTCGACGATCTCCGGCAGCCTGCTCATGTCGACCCCCAGGGTGTCGCCGATGGCCGCGCTCCACGTCCCGGCCCGGTTGTCGCACACGCCGGAGAAGTGGATAAAGGTGTAGTCCATGAACGCGCGGTCGGCCGTTAATCCGGCCATGCGCCCGGCCACGTAGGCCGAGGGGGTCAGGAATTTGGCGATGCGGGCGTAGTCGTCGGGCCGCTCGTGCTGCCACCACAGCATCTTCGGCCCGTGGTCGCAGGTCGGCGCGCAGCCGGTCAGGCGGGTGATCAGGTCTGCATGGTTGTCGTTCAGCCAGGCGATGTAGGGTTGGCAGCGCATGTCGAGCCAGGAGTCGAAGCGCGTCGCCGGGCGGTACTCCTCATCGATGCTACCGATGCCGGCCATCTGGCTGTCGAAGGCGATGGCGGCTACGGCGCGCGGATCGACGCCGCTATCGCGCAGGCAGCGGCCGACCGTCTCGGCCGCCGTGCGGTAGAAGTCGTCGGTGTCCTGCTCCACGACGCCGGGGCGCGGGTAAAGTAGCGGCACATCGGCCGCGGCCTCGGCCACGAGCGCGCCGCCGGTCGTGTAGAGCGCGGCCTTGGTGCTGCTCGTTCCTAGATCAACGCCGATGAGGTACTTCGCCATGCGGACTCCTGTCATTGACCGCCGACGGCCGACCGCCGACCGCTGCCAGAAACTCTTTATGCGGACTTGGGCCGTCTCAGAACCTGTCCCGTTGCAAGAATCTGGCTACGCGCTTCGCCCATGTCTTGCTGCGGTCGGCGGTCGGTGGTCGTCTACAGCAACTTCGACAGATACTCGAAGCTGCGAATCCCCTGCTCAATCGTCCCACACTCGACGCTGAGGATGATGTCGCGCTCCCGGGCCACAGGCTTGATCAGCTCGATGACCCGCGGCCAATCGACGACGCCGTCGCCGCAGGCACAGCCGACGGGCGTGCCGGTCACCTTGCCGCGCTCCAGCGCCCCCTGTTCGATGCTGATGTCCTTGGCGTGGACGTGCACCAGCCGGTCGCGCACGCGCGCCAGCCACTCATACGGGTCGCTGCCGCCGGCCAGATAGCTGTTGCCGGTGTCGTAGTTGATGCCGATGGCCGGCGACGCCACCAGGTTGTAGATGCTGTCCAGCCCGTCGGGCGTCTTGCTATACTGCTGGTGCGGCTCCAGGCCGATCTTGATCCCGTGCCGCTCGGCCACGCGGGCCGCCTCGGTCAGGGTATAGGTCATCAGGGTATAGTCCTGCTCCTTCGTCGTCCACAGCGGCTTCGGCCCTTCGTCGGTGTTGACGACCGGCGCGCCGGCGTCGGCCGCCCAGCGGATAGCCTGCTTCAGGTACTCGACGCTGATCTCCGGCTTGCACAGCGGCGTGTGGGCGCTGAGGCCGGAGAAGCGGATGCCCGCCGCCTCGGCCACTTCGCGCGCCCAGAGCGGATCGTCGTACATCGAGACGGAGTGGAAGTAGCGCGCCTCGCTCAGCAGTTCGCGCCCCAGGTGCACCATCGGCTCGACGAACTCGTAGCCGATGTCAGCCGCGCACTTCACGCCGAACTCGAATGGCTTGTCATGGTGGCGGACGAACTCCATGTTGATGCCCAGTCTAATTGCCATTTCTTCTCCTGAGTGAAGAGAGAAGAACCTCACGCCAAGATCGCCAAGGACGCCAAGAGCGCTAAGAGGAATTCTTCTTGGCGTGCTTTGCGCCCTTGGCGATCTTTGCGTGAGGTTCTTTCATCACTCGTCACTTGCTCTGCCTCTTATACACATCTGACGCTGCCGACGACCGATCTAGTGTAGATCTCGGTGGCCGCCGTATCATTAAAAAAAAACAGAATCATAAACAAGAGAAACGCAATAAAACACAAATCAGTAACAACACGAGAGAAAAAATAAGAACACAGGCAAGACAGCGAGGATGGATGAGACACAAAGCAGAAGCAGACAAAACAGCACAATAAAAGAAAAAAGACTAACCACACAATACAAA
>CALLZA010000584.1 GCA_937858165.1 uncultured Ardenticatenia bacterium | reverse complement strand
CGCCCCGTGCTTCACATCTGCTCACCCCCGTCTCTATTTTTTTCTCTCTTTTTTTTTTTAAAGCGACGGGCGTCCACCGAGGTCGCACCGAGACCGCTCGCCGGCAGCGTCAGAGGTGTATAAGAGCCAGGCCCGATCCAGCGCACCGGTGGCCCCGCCGGGCGTGGTGACGCCCTCGAATAGATTGACGATGAGCGTGTCGGCCGCGCTCGCTTCGATACTGCCTTGTTCAACCTTGATGTCCATACGACAATTCTACCCCCGGCGCGACACTAGACAACGAACGGCGGCGGCGCTATCCTCCCCTGTAGCGCGGGTTGCTTTATCCGCGTCGGCAAGCGAGTTTGGGCGGATAACACAACCCGCCCTACTTTGGGAGGTCTTCTCATGCAGCTACTCATTATTGGCGGCACGCGCTTTCTGGGGCGCGCCCTGGTCGACGAGGCTCACGCCGCCGGCCACAGCGTCACCCTGTTCAACCGCGGGCGCAGCAACCCCGAACTCTACCCCGACGTGGAACAGATTCATGGCGACCGCGACGGCGGGCTGGACGGGCTAGCCGGGCGGCGCTGGGACGCGGTTATCGACACCTGCGGCTACGTACCACGCATTGTCCGTGCCGCGGCCGACTTTCTGGCCGGCGCGGTCGACCACTACACCTTCATCTCCAGCCTGTCGGTCTACGCTGATCCGCTACCCGTTGGGGCTGACGAAAGCGCGCCGCTGGCGACGACGCCCGATGAGACGGTCGAGGAGATCACCGGCGAGACCTACGGCGCGCTAAAGGCGCTGTGCGAGCAGGCGGCGACGGAGGCAATGGCCGGCCGGGCGCTGCTGGTACGTTCCGGCCTCATCGTTGGCCCCCACGACGGCAGCGACCGCTTCAACTACTGGCCGGCGCGCGTCGCCCGCGGCGGCGAGGTGCTGGCCCCGGAGTCGCCCGACTACGGTACGCAGTTTATCGACGTGCGTGACCTGGCCCGCTGGACGCTGCGGGCCACCGAGCAACGTCTGACCGGCCCCTACAACGTCACTGGGCCGGAGCGCCCTCTGCCGCTCGGCCGCCTGCTGGACGCCGCCCGCGCCATTACCGGCAGCGACGCCCGCTTCACCTGGGTTGACGGCGCGTTCCTGCTGGCCCAGGGGGTTGGGCCTTTTGTGGAGTTACCGCTGTGGGTTCCGGCGGCGGACGAGGGGTTCAACAACTTCGCCATCAACCAGGCGCTGGCCGCCGGGCTGAGCTTCCGGCCGGTCGAGGACACCATCCGCGACACGCTCGCCTGGCTGGCGACGCGTCCGGCCGACCACGTCTGGCGGGCCGGACTGTCGGCCGAGCGCGAGGCGGAGTTGCTGCGCCTGTGGCAGGTCATGTAGAGCGATTTGGCAAATCGCCCTACTATCAATTTCAAGTAAAATACCGCTTACCCACCCATTTCCAACGAACGAAGGAGTCACCATGTTAGTCGGCGTACCGCGAGAGATCAAGAACAACGAGTACCGCGTGGCCATGACGCCCGCGGGGGTGCAACAGTTGATCGAGCAAGGGCATCAGGTGCTGGTCGAAACCATGGCCGGCGACGGCAGCCGCTTTACCGATGAGCAATACGCCCGCGTCGGCGCGAAGATCGTGCCAACGGCGGCCGATGCCTGGGCCGCGGAGATGGTCGTCAAGGTCAAAGAGCCGATCGCCGTCGAGTACCCCTTCCTACGCTCCGACCTGGTGCTGTTCACCTATCTGCACCTGGCGGCCGAGGAGAAGTTGACCCGGGCCATGATCGACTCCGGCGTCACCGGCATCGCCTATGAGACGGTCGAAGCGCCGGATGGCAGCCTGCCGCTGCTGACGCCGATGAGCGAGGTCGCCGGGCGCATGGCCGTACAGGTCGGAGCTTACTATCTGGAGCGGCCGCACCTCGGCCGCGGCATGTTGCTCGGCGGCGTGGCCGGTGTGCCGGGGGCCAACGTCGTCATCATCGGTGGCGGCGTCGTCGGCACCAATGCCGCCCATATCGCCCTGGGCATGAACGCCAACGTCGTCATCCTGGACACCAACCTCGACCGGCTGCGTTTCCTGGAGCACGTCCTCCACGGCCGCCTGACAACCGTCGCCTCCAACTCCTACAACATCGCCGAGGCGGTGCAGAGCGCCGACTTGGTCATCGGCGGCGTGCTCATCAAGGGCGCGCGCGCCCCACGCCTGGTGACGCGCGAGATGGTCAGCACCATGCGCCAGGGCAGCGTCATCGCCGACGTGGCCGTCGACCAAGGGGGCTGCGTCGAAACCATTCACGCCACCACCCACTCCGACCCGACCTACATCGTCGATGGTGTGGTGCATTACGGCGTGGCCAACATGCCCGGCGCGGTGCCGCGCACGAGCACGCTGGCCCTCAGCAACGCCACGCTGCCCTACGTTCTGCGAATTGCCCGGCGCGGGGCAGAGGGGGCGATGGCGGCGGACGCGGGCCTGGCCAAGGGCCTCAACACCTATCGCGGCCAGGTGACCTACGATGCCGTGGCCGAGTGCTTCAACCTGCCCTACGTCGCCTACGCGCCCTAGCCGGCCGCCATCACCCACTGTGGACCTACTCGCCATCACCGCCCCGCTGCACGTCGTGAACGGAACCGCCCAGGAGACCGGGGCGGTTCCGGGTCTACTCGCCCTGCCCGCGCCGGCCAAGGCTGCTCGCGGACGCGAGCGCGATTTTCTGTTCGCCCACCTCTCACTATCCGGCCCGCTGGAGGAGACCGCGGCCCTGATCGACGACCTGACCGCCGGGCTGGGGCGGCGCTTCTTCGCCGCGTCGGGCAGCGTCACCGCGGCGCTGCGGCGGGCGGTGCTGGAGACCAACGAGCAACTGCTGCACCACAACCTGAGCATCCGGCGGCCGCATGAAGGCCGGCTGACCTGCGCCGTGCTCCACCGCGAGGAGCCGCATACCCCCCAGCACGGAGAGGGGCTGGCCTTTCTGGGC
>CALLZA010000583.1 GCA_937858165.1 uncultured Ardenticatenia bacterium | reverse complement strand
GCATTTGCGTCTTCTTTATCTCTCTTTTAGTCGCTCGGTTTTTTCAGGCTGCTGCTGCTGTGTCTGGTGTGTCTCTCACAAGTTGTTTTCTGCTTGTGTTGTGCGTGTGTGTAGTCTCTGCGTTGCTAGCGTGTCTCTGTCGCATGTCGTGATTTCCCGTTTTTCTTTTTTTAATGATACGGCGACCACCGAGATCTACACTAGATCGCTCGTCGGCAGCGTCAGATGTGTATAAGAGACAGGTCTGGCGGCGGGAGTTCGGCCTGCTCGGTGGGTTGCGGCGCTGGCTGTGGTTCCGGCTGGGGCAGCGCTTTGTTCACCCGGCGGCCGACGCCCTGCGCGTGGACGGCATCGCCGTGGCCGCGGCGGCGCGCGGTTTGGGCGTCGGCACGCAGCTCATGGCCGCCCTGGACACCCACGCCCGCGCCCAAGGGCTGCGGGCCGTGGAGCTGGAGGTCGTGGACACCAATCCCGACGCCCGGCGGCTCTATGAGCGGCTGGGGTTCGTCGTCCTGAAGGAGCAGCACTACGGGCGCTTGACGGCCGCGGGTGGGTTTACGGGGGCGACGACTATGCGGAAGGAGTTGGTGGACTAGGGTATGGATGCAACGCGGGCCACCGCACCGCTCGACCAGACCGGCCAGACCTGAAGGCGCCGGGCTAGTCAACAACGCCAGCCAAGGCCGCCTTAAGAAGTGACTACCCGTTCAGGCGGGCGGGTTGAAGAACCCGCCGCTAGCGCAGAAGTGCGTTCAAACGCACTTTCAGAGGGCCGTGCACTTCTTCAGTGCGTTTGAACGCACTTTCGCGCTAGCAGTAGGTTTCAACCTACTGCGGCTGGTCGGCGCAAAGTGCCGATTAAATTGCTAATATCCTAAAGATGCGCACTCTAAAGGTCTCACCGTTAGGGGCGGCCGCTCCCATACCCTCAACGAAAATAGAAGATCGGAACCCAGAATTCAGGAGCCAGGATCGGAGAGAAGTTCGACCACCCGGAACCCGACGGCGCTGTGCCTGTAATGCACTTGGTTGATGTACCGGTACGCAGTACTCGTGTGCTGATCGTTGTCGTTCCACGCGCCACCGCGCCAAGCTGGCCGTGAATCTTCCAAATACCATGCTCCTACCCACTCCCACACATTCCCGGCCATATCCACACAGCCATAAGGGCTATCCCCCTTTGGCGAGTACTGACCTATGGGCGTCGTGTCCCCTATGTTGTTATTAAAGTTGCAGTGCTCGATCGTAGGCGGCTCGTTGCCCCACGGCCAAATGCGCCCGTCTGTTCCCCGCGCCGTCTTCTCCCACTGTTCTTCCGTCGGCAGGGCAAGTCCAGCCCAGTCGCAAAACATCCTAGCATCATTCCAATTGATCTGAAGCACGGGATGATCAGCCTTGCCCTCAATGGACGATCCTAGCCCATGCGGATAGCGCCAATTTGCACCTTTGATCCGGTGCCAATTATTGCCTGGCCAGCCCCAGCTATAACCATCGCGCTCAGCGGCCGTTCTATAACGGGTCGCTTTCACGAATCGGGCGAATTGGACGTTGGTTACAGGCGCGCGGCCGATCCAGTAGGCCGACAGATCAACAGTCCGCTGTGGCTTCTCGTCGTCATGGGCCATCTGGTCGCTATCGGTTGAGCCATATAGAAACGGCCCGGCGGGAATGTAGACGAGTTCGATGCCGGTCTTCTCGTGGATGCGCCTTGTAGAGCGGGTGGGAGTAGAGACGTTCCGGCGGAACGTCTCTACGGCCGGCATGGGGAACGCCGCGCCATACTGCTCCGGCCGCTGCTGCCCCAGCACCGCCCGCAAATCGTCCAGCCGCCGCCGCCGGGCCATGTACTCCACCAGTTCACGGGCCTTGTCCTTGCGCGCCGAGCCGTCGAGGTCGTCGTAGACCACGTTGAGGTAGAAGCAGAGGTCTTTCAACTCGCTCAGGCTGTAGAGGTCGAGGATGAATTCGTAGAGCTTGAGCTTATCGGTGTCCATTTCGGGCTTGACACGATCGGCAGGTTACACCCTGGATTTTATCCAGTCGATACATTTTTGCGAAATCCTGTCGCCTTGTCGTATAATTGTTGCAATGGCGCAACAGATATTGAGACCTTGCCCAATCGGCCAATCTGCGGATAAAGCATCATGACCAAAACAATCGCGGTCGCCATGCAAAAGGGCGGTGTCGGCAAGACGACGACAACCGTCAACCTGGCCGCGGCGCTGGCCGAGATGGGGCGGCGCGTGTTGGCCGTCGACCTCGATCCACAGGGCAACCTGACCCAGCACGCCGGCTTCGACCCCGACACCATCACCCCCACCGTCTATGACGTCCTCAAGGCCGAGGTGGACGGCGGGGCGGGCAACGTGCGCGCCGCCATCTATCAGACGGCCGAGGGGTACCACCTGCTGCCCAGCCAGCCGGAGTTGAGCCTGGTCGAAGTGGCGCTCATCAACACCCTCAGCCGCGAGCGCATCCTGGCCGGGCTGCTGGGCGAAGTGGCCGCCGACTACGACTTCATCCTCATCGACTGCAACCCGTCGCTCGGCCTGCTGGTCATCAACGCCCTGACGGCCGCCGACAGCGTCCTCATCCCCATCCAGACTGAATACCTGGCCGCCCGCGGCGCGCTGATGATCCTCTCGACCATCGAGACCATCCGTCGCAAGCGGCTGAACCCCAGCCTAAAAATCGAGGGCATCCTGTTGACGATGGCCGCCACGCGCACCTCGCTGACGCGCGACCTTCAGGCCGCCGTAGCCCAGCAGGACGGCCACACACTGCCCATCTTCACAACCGGCATCCGCCGCTCCGTCCACATCGCCCAACGCCGCGCCGCCGGCACCCCGCCGAAGCCCCACAACCCCCCCACCCAACGGGCGACCGCACACAAACCCAG
>CALLZA010000582.1 GCA_937858165.1 uncultured Ardenticatenia bacterium | reverse complement strand
TGTTTGTTCTCTGCGTTTGCTCTCGTTCGCGTTTTTCCTTTTTGACTTCTCTCTCTGCATCGGTCTCGTGCTCTCACTGGTGACTATCTCACAGCCGTCTCTCCACGTTTTCTTTTCTCTTTTTTTTTTTAATGATACGGCGACCACCGAGATCTACACTAGATCGCTCGTCGGCAGCGTCAGATGTGTATAAGAGACAGGTCCTCGGCCGTGCTAAACGTCTCGCTCTTGCGCGTCGGCACGGTCGTGTTGCGCGGGATGAGCGTGGTCATCACGCCACCCAGCGTCTCCAGGCCCAGGCTCAGCGGGGTCACGTCGAGCAGCAGCACGTCGGTCACGTCGCCGGCCAGCACGCCCGCCTGCAGGGCCGCGCCGATTGCCACCACCTCGTCGGGGTTGACGCTCTTGTTCGGCTCCTTGCCCGTCAGCTTGCGCACCAGCTCCTGCACCATCGGCATGCGCGTCGAACCGCCAACCAGGACGATCTCGTCTAGCTCGCTGGCCTTGATGCCCGCGTCCTGCAACGCGCGGTTGAACGGCGCGACGATGCGCTGCAACAGGCCCTCGGTCAACTGCTCGAACTTGGCCCGCGTCAGACGCATTTGCAGGTGCTTCGGTCCATTCATGTCAGCGGTGATGAAGGGCAGATTGATCTCCGTCTCCATCGTGCTCGACAGCTCGACCTTGGCCTTTTCGGCCGCTTCGCGCACGCGCTGCAACGCCTGGCGATCCTGCTTCAGGTCGATACCCTGGTCGCGCAGAAACTCGCTCGTCACCCAGTCAACGACGGCCAGGTCCCAGTCGTCGCCGCCCAGGTGGGTGTCGCCGTTGGTCGATACGACCTCGATCAGCCCTTCGCTGACGTCGAGGATGGACACGTCAAACGTGCCACCCCCCAGGTCGAAGACGAGGATACGCTCGTCGTTTTTCTTGTCAAGGCCGTAGGCCAGCGCTGCGGCCGTCGGCTCATTGATGATGCGCAACACCTCCAGGCCAGCCACGCGACCGGCATCCTTCGTTGCCTGGCGCTGGCTGTCGTTGAAGTAGGCCGGGACGGTGATGACCGCCTGCGTGACCGGCTGGCCGAGGTAGTCTTCGGCGTCCTTCTTCATCTTGGCCAGAACCATGGCCGAGATCTCTTGCGGCGTGTAGCTCTGGTTCTTCACCGGCACACGGATGCGAATGTCGTTCTGCGGCCCCTTCTCGATGGGGTACGGCAGACGGCTGCGATCCTCGGCCGTCTCCGGGTCGTCGAAGTGGCGGCCGATAAAGCGCTTGACGGAAAAGATAGTGTTCTCCGGGTTGATGGTCGCCTGGCGCTTGGCCGTCTGGCCGACCAGACGCTCGCCGGTCTTGGTGAAGGCGACGATGGACGGGGTCAGGCGGCTGCCTTCGGCCGTGGTGATAACGGTCGGCTCGCCGCCCTCCAGGACGGCGATGACCGAGTTGGTGGTGCCCAGGTCAATGCCTACGATTTTACTCATGTCTTTCACTCCATTTCCACCGACCAGCCCAAAGCGGCCAGTGATGACTCAATTGTCAGTTTGATGTTAAGGTTAGTTTATGGGGTGGGTATAAGAATAATGTTGATAGACTATATGCGTTGTGTATGATGATCGACTGTGGAGCATCCTCAATGCGAGATCACCTATGAAAACGGACTGGAATCCCCCCACCCAGTGGCCATGCGTCACCACCATCGACGCTCACACTGCCGGCGAACCCCTGCGGATCATCACCGGCGGCCTGCCGCCCATCCCCGGCGACACGATTCTGGCCAAGCGCCGCTATGCCCGCGAACATCTCGACCGGCTGCGGACGGCGCTGATGTGGGAGCCGCGCGGCCACGCTGATATGTATGGCTGCATCCTGACCGAGCCGGTCACGCCCGACGGGGATCTCGGCGTCCTCTTCCTCCACAACGAGGGCTGGAGCACCATGTGCGGCCACGGCGTCATCGGGCTGGTCAAGGTGGGCATCGAGACGGGGCTTATCGCGCCGGCCGCCGTCATCCGGCTAGACACGCCCGCCGGCCGCGTCACCGCCTACCCGCGCTTCGATGCCGGCGGCCGCGTGCTGGAAGTGGCCTTCGACAACGTGCCCGCCTACGTCGTTGGGCTGGATCGAGCCGTGAACGTGCCCGGCCTCGGCCGCGTGGGCTACGACCTGGCCTTCGGCGGCGCGTACTACGCCTACGTCGAGGCCACCTCCGTCGGCGTCGGCCTGACCCCGGCCGACTTCCGCGCCCTCATCGACCTGGGCACGCGCATCAAGCAGGCGGTCATGGCCGCCGACCCGCCTGTCCACCCATTCGAGCCGGATTTGAGCCTGCTCTACGGCGTTATCTTCACCGGCCCGGCACATGACGCTGCTAACCATTCGCGTGAAGTGTGCGTCTTTGCCGATGGCGAGGTGGATCGCAGTCCGACGGGCACGGGTGTCAGTGGGCGGGCCGCTCTGCACTATGCGAAAGGGGAGATCGGTTTAGGCCAGCCGTTTGTGATCGAAAGCATCCTGGGCACAACGTTCACCGGCGAGGTGGCAGAGGTGACAACGTTCGGCCCCTACCCCGCCGTCATCCCTCGCGTAACGGGAACGGCCCACCTGACGGGGCGCAGCGAGTGGCTCATCGACCCCGATGACCCGTTGGGGGCAGGCTTCTTGCTGCGGTGATACCTGTTAAACTGGCGGCCAACCTCAGAGGTCTGTCTAGCTGGTTCTCGGCAGCCACAGCACCATAATCACGCCTGTCTCTTATACACATCTCCGAGCCCACGAGACCGTACTAGATCTCGTATGCCGTCTTCTGCTTGAAAAAAAAAACAAACACAATAGACAACCTACTAGCACATGTACTTGCAAGACACAATACAAGTCAACACTCGATTCACACGATA
>CALLZA010000581.1 GCA_937858165.1 uncultured Ardenticatenia bacterium | reverse complement strand
TTGTTTTTTTGTGCCAAGCAAAAGAGGCCACGCGAGTTCTCGCACGTCTGCGGGGCCTGGGAGATGTGAAAAAGGGACACCCCCGACACCCGGCCCCCGCCCCCGCCGACGCACCCCCCGCCCCGCGCCGCGCCGCCCCCCCGCGCCGCCCCGCCCCCCCGGGCGCCCACGGCAACTGGGCCCGCCACCGCGCCCCCCGAACCATCGCCGACCGCCACGCCCCTGCCGGCCACGTCCGCGCCGACGGTTGCCCCCACGGCCACCACGCCGCCACAGACAACCGGCGACGGCTCGCCGACGGAGTTGCCGGTTGTCTACGTCTACGCCTCGCCGTCGGACGAGAATGCACCCATCCTGCGCGTGGTGCCGGGGCAGAGCGTGGTGCTTATCGGGCGGACGGCCGACAGCGAATGGGTGCAAATCTGGCTGCCCGGCAATCAGCAGGGCTGGATTCGCGCTTCGGCGGTGCAGGTGGAGATCGATCTTGATGTGCTGCCGGTGGTAGAGCCTTAGGGATAACGCTAGCGGGGGTTTTAACGCCAAGGCGCGAAGAGGCTAAGGGGTTATCTCCTTAGCTTCTTTACGTCTTGGCGTTGAATCTTGCCGTAAAAAGAAGTTCATCACTAGGATAGTCCTTCTCATCATTCTTAATTAGTAGTCGTAGTAGGGGCTGGGGAAACGTGGATAAGTAGTCCGCATGCCCATATGTGGGAGTAAGGACGCGCCCAAGCCACTCTATTCCCCCTATTTGCCGGTTTGGGTTCACACGGCTGTGGATGGCCTGTTGGCAATGAGAGCACTTCTCCGCCGCGCCCCCAAAGCCCCATTTTGAGCCCTCTAGCGCCTTCCTTCTGTCCCACCCCCATATATAGCCTCACGAAGCGTGCGTTCGGCCATATACAGATTAACGCGCCAGGCCGCGCCAGGCGGAACGGCGTCCGGATTTCCCCAGGCCATGATGGGTTTTCCACAGCTTTTCGTCACTTATCCACATGTGAATCAAAGGTCAGTCGGCCGCGGCGTGGCGGGCCTGAAGCTGGCTGAGGGCCAATTTACGGGCCATCTGGTCGCGGCGCGCCTCCAGAATGGCCGGCGGCGCGGCGCGGACGAGGCACTGCTCCGGCGTCAGCGGGCAGCGCTCGCACGTCTCGTGGATGATGTCGTGGGGGATGGACGGATCGTCGAGGAAGCGGATGGTGTGGCGCAGCTCGGCGTCGACGCGAAAGCCGATGATGACGCTGCTGGCCATGCCCGGCGATAGCACCATGCGCCGGCCGAAGCCCAGGCATAGGAAGCGCTCCTGCGTGGCCAGGAACTCCGAGAGCTGGATGCCCACCGGCAGTGGGTCGGCCGCCGCGCCCGACGCGTCGGGCAGCAGCCGAATGGACAGCCAGCGCCGGCAGTGGTGCTCAAACAGGCCGATGCCGCTGGGCACGAGCAACTGGTTCATGTTCAGGTGGCGGACGAGGTGGTATTCATCGCTGCCGGTGGCATGGTGGAAGCGCAGGAAGTGGAGCTTGATGCCAAAGAACTCCGGGATCAGTTCGCTGAAGCGGTAGAGCAGCATCTCTGGCGTCACGTCGTAGGTGGCCAGCAGGGCCGAGAAGCGATCCGGTTCCCACGTGGGCAGGGCGAAGAAGGCTTGCAGGTCGGCCAGGACGCGGCCGCGGGGCATCAGCAGCGCGCCGCCGAAGTAGGCGGCGCGGGCGTCGTTGAGTAGTTGCTGGAAGGAGTCCACCCGGTCGGGCGTGCTGAGCAGGGAGCGGTCTTTGATGCCCAACGTGCAGTAGCCGATCTCGCGGGCCAGGATGAAGCGCACCTGGCGGGCGTAGAGGCGATTGTTGATGAACAACTGCGGCCGTCGACCGGGCAGCAGCAGCGAGCGGTAGGCGCGCAACTCTTCGGTGGCGGCCAGGGCGCGGTCGTCGATGGTGTAGCCGTACTCATCGCGTAGGATGCGCTCCAGCATCGCCAGCGACGGTAGCGCGTCCTCGCCAAAGCCGTAGCGCGGCCCGACGTCGGCCGCGAACGCCAGCGCCGCCTCCTCCAGCTCGGGGAAGTAGTTCTCGTGCATCTCCTGATAGGCGCGCAGGGCGGCGCGCAGGAACTCCTCCTCGCGCAGGTCGTAGCGGCGGGCGATCTCGATGACGGCGTGGAGTAGCGCCCCAGCCCGCTCCGGCTCGCGCGTCAGCAGCCCCAGCGCGTCGGCCGGCTCCAGCCCAAACTCCTCGAACGGGAAGCGCTGCATCGTCGTCGAAGAGAGGGTGGACTCCAGGTAGCGCAGCGACGGGGCCAGGCGGATGGAGACCAGGTCGTCGTAGGGCTTGCCCAACGCCTCGGCCATCTTGACGATCTTGTCGGCGCGAGGGTACTTGCGCCCCTTCTCGATCTCGGTCAGGTAGGACGGCGACATCTCGGCCATGCGAGCCAGGTCGGTCAGGGTCAGCCCCGCCTCCAGGCGCGCCTGGCGGACTTTCATGCCGAAGATGATGTGGATAAGATCCATAGTAGTTGTCAGTTAGCAGGTGCCAGTTGTCAGTTGCCGGTAAGTACTGTCAACTGACAACTGTCAACTGTTAACTAGCCTCTTTACAACCCATGACACTGTGCGTTATAATGACGCAATGCGTTAAGTGTTGCGCGACGACGCATGGAAGTAAGTCTAGCGAATTTTCGCTGTCTCTTATACACATCTGACGCTGCCGACGAGCGATCTAGTGTAGATCTCGGTGGTCGCCGTATCATTAAAAAAAAAAACTCTGACGCACTTCTGTGTTGATGTCTCACCTATTTCGCCGTGTTCCCTGCCTTGCACTCCACACAGATTCTCTACATATCTTCGTACATCGTACGTGCTCGCACATGTACTCAAGTACTCTCTCAATGCGTCTAATTGA
>CALLZA010000580.1 GCA_937858165.1 uncultured Ardenticatenia bacterium | reverse complement strand
TATCTTCTTACTCATTGTACATTCATCTCCCCTGTCTTATTTTAGTTAGTTTCGTCATCGCTCTACCACTTTTTTTTTTTTTTCTTTTTCTTTTTTTTTAATGAGACGGCGACCACCGAGATCTACACTAGATCGCTCGTCGGCAGCGTCAGATGTGTATAAGAGACAGAGAGTAAAGCGAGCCCGTTGCGGCTCGCCCATTTGGGGATAGACCATCACGACACGGGCGGCGTGGTAGCGATGGGCATAGGCGAACATCTGGTAAAAGTCGCTGGCGCTGACGCCTAATTGCCTGTCTTGGGCCATTAGCCGCTTGTACTTGGCGTCGAGTAGCAAAGGGAAGTCATCGCCGCGCCGTACTGCCAGGTCGGGCTTCAGCAGAAAGCTGTGGCGGCCGGTTGCGCTCCGCGCCAGATAGCGCGTGTGGCCTTTCGTCTGCGACTCCAGCGTACAGTCCCACAGCGCCTCAGGCAGGACAGTAGCCCGGTGTTGTCTGATGAATGCGACGAGAAAGGCCTCGAAGAGGCGATTCATGTCGAAGACGAAGGTGAATAACTGCACATCGCCGCGGATCAATTCGAACGACCCACTATCCAAAAACAACCGGGCCAGATTGAGCAGCGGCGCGTAGCGTTCGCTTAGGCGATCGATGATACCGGGCGGCACGTCGGCCGTCGTCAGGTAGGCCGCCAGGCTGACCGACTCCATCGCCCCGCGCAATTCGCCCAAAAGGTGGCGGTTGCCGCTATTGCGTGTGCGCAGCCAGAGCTGCTCCACCACGTAGCGCAAAACCTGGCTCAGCCGGTTGTCAGTCGTGAACTCGTCATAGATTACATCGAAGCGATGGGCGCGGGCCGGTCGGCGGAGGTGTTGGTCAACTTGCCACTGGCCGCGAATGGCCGGTAGCTCCTCAGCCACTAGCTGATAGCGCCGATGGGGGCCGCGCGTCCATTGGGCTAGCAGTTCTGTGGCGAAAATGCGCGTCAAGAGTTCGAACCAATCGCCACTGTGCCGGAGCAGAGGCGTCAAGTCCTGGGAGTGTGCTGGCAGAAACCCGGCCTGTTCCAGCATCGTCAACAGATTCTGCGTTGCCGATTGCGTTGCGTCGCTGCCATAGTCGATCTTGGGCAGAATGGTGACCGTATCCGCGCCAAGGCGGAGGGTGCCAACGTACTGGCCGGCGCGCAGGATGCGTTGCCCTTGGCGAGTCGTGGCTGTTAGAACGTCGCCGCCCTTGGCCCGCTTGACGCGTTCCAGCAGCCGGAGGTGCCTGTCATTCCAGGCGAAGGGCTGCTCCATATGTTCGAAAAGGGTGTAAGCCTTCGTGGTCTCCTCTCATAGAACGGTGTGCCCTTAAAGTCACGCCGCTTAGGGTTGCCTCTTACAATCCTAGACCATACGTATACTCAAAACTCCCATACGCCTGCCCCACCGTCTCGCGGCGCAGGGGGCGGCCGGCGATTTGGCCGGCCAGGTCGTCGAGGCGGAACATGAACTCGTTGTAGTTCCAGTGCGTTTCGACCAGGCCGCCGAGGACGGGGCGGTCGATGTAGAAGCGCGACAGGCCGTAGGGCGCGGCGGTGAACCGGATGTGGTCACCGGCGGCGCTGCCGGCAACCACGTCGAATTGGGGATAGGGGCCGCGGCCGAGGCGGGGCGTGGCGCTGATGCTGTCAAAGGGGATGGGCGCGCCGCCGGGGGGGATCCAGTGCGCCGACGGCTTGATGGGCAGTGTTGCCCCTTCCAGCCGTTCGCTGCGAAAGAAGCGGTACCCCTTGCGAAAGAGGTTCAGACCCAGATAGGGCAGGTAGGCAGTGAAGATGCTCTGGTCGGGGAAGATGGCCCAGATCCACTTCCAGGGGAAGAGGGGCACGTTGAGGCAGACGCGCTGGAAGAAGCCGACCCCCTGAAGCGTCTCCTCACCGGTGGGCAGGCGGAAGCGGCCTTGGAAGTTGAGCCGCCGCCAGCCGATGTAGTGGGTGCCGCCGAAGGGGGTGTCGATGTTCATGGAGACGGTCGGCGACGCGGTGGGCGAGTCGAGCGCGCCCCACGTCTCGAACTCGGCCGCGCCACCGGGGGCGCACACCGTGGCTGCCATTCCCACGTCGCGCACGGCCGAGCGGCGAAAGGTGATGCCGTGCCCCTGTGCGTCTTCACAGCGCAGAAAGCCGGCGGTGGCGTCCATTTCCGCCGGGGCGGCCAGGCGTATGAAGTCATCGTGGACGGTCTGGCCGTCGCAGTACCAGCCGACGCACATGGCGTCGAAGCGGTCGGTGTCGCCTGCTGGCGATCGCTTGAGGTCGAGTCCGGGCAGCCAGACGTCATTGATGCGGATGCGGCGGCCGGCGCGGGCGGCGATGGTGAACATCAGTTGGCGCGGGCCGTACCCATCCCGCCCTTCGGGGCAGAGCAGGAAGAACCACCACGACGAGGCGTGGCGGTTTTGCTTTTCCGGCAGTTGCGACCAGATAAGGTCGATGACGGCCCGGTGATCGGTGTCGGTTAGATAAGTCGTCAGCGTTCAGCCTCCCTCGGGCGCTGTCGCGCCGGCAGCATTGCTCGCGGCAACGGTTTGGCGAGCACGTCCATTATAGGACAATCGGCCGCGTCGCGCGATTCTGGAGGGCGGGAAGAAGACCACTTTTTGCGTTCTTGGCGCCCTTAGCGCTCTTTGCATGAGACGTCTTACCGATCTTGCAATGGCCCTCCTGCGCGCCATAGGGCTATCGCATACTCGGCATTCCCGCCGCGCGCCGGCGGTTGAAACCCGCCGGCTGCTATGCCAAACGCGTTCAAACGCGTTTCGGCGGCGACGGCAACCGGCTTCAGCCGGGTTTGGCCTGCCAGACGCGGGGTTTCAACCCGCGTCGAAGGCGTATGCGATAGCCCTAACTATGACGCAATAGACGGCAAAGTCGAGGGCGTACTCTTGTCCACTGGCGGTCAGGTACTCTTCCCTCTCGGCGGGGATGTTGCGACGCTTGAGGGCGGCCCAGAGGCGGTCTTCAAGGGGGCTGCCGTGATAGAGATCATTGATTTCGACGGCCGTCGTAAACTTCTCCCACGAGCTAGGGATAAAGACGATGCGGCGGGCGCGGCGGCTGAAGATGGGCGCGGGAAGAAGTTGAAGTGGGCCGAGGCGCAAGCGATAGTACTCTCGGCTGCTTTTCACGCCGTCCGGTTCGTCGGGGAATAGCTGGCGGCGGCCAACACGGTTGATGTCGAGGACATCGGCAAAGTAGCGACGGCGATGTCTTCGTCTACGTCTTCCCAATGGATGCCGATGCCGCGCGTGATCAAGCGCCAGTTATCGCGCTGCTCCGGTGTGGCGTCGCGCAGTCGGGGGAACCATTCCAGAGGGACGGATATTTCGCGCCCATCGGACAGAGTGACGATCAATGTCTCATCACCGAAGCGAACTGTCTCGGCCAATGTGGCGATAGGGCTAACGGTCATGAGAGGTCGTGTCAGGGTCGGGCACCTGTCGCGCCGCCAGCCAGCGCCGCAGCGACTCTTGCCCTTCACCGCTGGGGCGGCCGAGAACGAGGTCTTCGATGGCGATATCCTCATCGAGTTCCGGCCAGTGGATGCCGATGCCGCGGCCGATCCAGCGCCAGTGGCCGCGTTCAGCCGATGTGGCGTGGAACAGGCGCGGAAACCAGGCTAACGGGATGGTGATCGTGCGGCCGTCGCTCAAGTCCACGGTGAAGTCATCGTCGCCAAAGCGCACGTCCTGGGCGGTCAAAGATGGTGGATTATCGGGTGAAGGACTCATTCCATTTCAGACAACAGACGATCAATTGCCTTCAGTAGATATGGCAGGTCATCCTTGATCGTCGTCCATAGGATGTCAGGATCGACGCTATCATAGCCGTGGATGAGTCGATTGCGCATGGCGACGATGTCGGACCAAGGTAGGTTGGGCAATTGGGCGCGTGTCTCCGGCGTGACGCGACCGGCTGCTTCGCCAACAATCTCCATGAGCCGAACGAGCGCCAACTCCAACATGCGGTCTTTATCCAGGTCGGTGCGTTTCTTGCGGCGCGTCATGGCGATGGCCTCGGCGGCGTGGTCGCGCATGTGTCGCAGGCGGATCACGTCGTCATGGCGCGACATACAAGTCCTCTGCTTCGGTCATAACCTGGTCGCGGAAGTAGGGGCTGAGGAAGGCGGGGGTGTTGAGGTCGACGGAGCGGCCGAGGAGTTCGGTCAGTTCGCGTTGGAGGGCAAAGAAGCGCAGGCCAACGCGGGCGTCCGGCTCGAATTCGACCAGGATGTCGAGGTCGCTGTCGGGCCGGAAATCGTCGCGCAGGGCGGAGCCGAAGAGAGCCAGCCGGCGAATGCGATTGCGGCGGCTGAATTCGGCGAGGGTCTCGCGGGGAAGATCGTCCCGTAAGCGAGGGAGCACGTCGGTCATGTGGGTAGTATAGCGCAAACGGGACGAATTGGGACAGGTCTGGAGAATCAACGCGACGCCGACGCCACCCCCACTTCCTCCGCCGTCAACCCATACAAGCCATACACCAGCCGGTCGTTAGGAACCACGCGGCGATCGGACGCGAGATAAGCCAAGGATGCGGGCAAAGAGGGCCCGCACAGCGGCCAGGTCTTTAGGCTCTAGCCGGCCCAGCTTTCGCCGCACAAGTGAGGCTTCAAACGAGGCTAATAGAGGTTTGACCGCGCTGGGTTTGGCAAGCCCCGCTTTTTGCCAGGCGATCAGTTTGACTTCATCATCGCCGCCGAAGCGGCCGGTAATAGGCGCCAGGATGAGATCGGGATGGGTCGAGTTGTAGGTCGTGCTGCTGAGAACGACGGCTGGGGGTTGCTTAACGGCCGATTGGTCGGTGTAGGGAAAAGGGACGAGCTGTACGTCGCCGGGTTCAATAGGCGTCATAGACGGCGTCTTCGTCGTTATCCCACACGTGCGCCAGTGAGGCGGCCGAGGCCGACATCATGGCGTAGACCAGGTCGGGGGTGCTTTCGGCCGGGTCGAGAATCGTGACCAGCAGCCGGGTATTCGGCTCCAGGGTGATGGGCACGTCCAACTGGATGGTCGTGCCGTCGTAGTGGGCGGGAATGGTGGTGAGCAGGCGAGCCATAAGCGTAGTATAGCGCAAAACGGAACCGAGTTGTTCGTCTAGACCTGACAGGTCTCAGAAGACCTGTCAGGTCTGGCGCGGCGGCAGCCTGTTAACCCATCCC
>CALLZA010000579.1 GCA_937858165.1 uncultured Ardenticatenia bacterium | reverse complement strand
TTGTGTCTTCCTCTGCTCTCGTGTATCTTTTTTGTTGCTTCTGTAGTTGCGTGATTTGTCTTGATTTTACTTTGTGTCGTCTGTGTATATCGACATCCGTACGCACGCTCCTTCCGTACTGTCTTTTTTTTTTTTTAATGATACGGCGACCACCGAGATCTACACTAGATCGCTCGTCGGCAGCGTCAGATGTGTATAAGAGACAGCACCCTGGCGCTGCGCCTGTGGGCTTACCCCAGCCGCGAGACGCGCGTTCTGGCGACGATGGTCGACCGGCCGCAGTGGGTGGACGAGGCGCAGATGGAAGGCTGGGCGGCCGACTTCGACAGTTGGGAGGTGTGCGATCAGGCGTGCGGCAACCTGTTTGCCCACACGCCGTTGGCCTACGCCAAGTCCCTGGAGTGGAGCGCCCGGCCGGAGGCGTTCGTCAAGCGCGCCGGCTTCGTCCTCATGGCCGACCTGGCCCACCGCGACCAGAAGACGAGCAACGCGGCGTTGCTGGCCTTTTTGCCCGTCATCGAGCGAGAAGCAGGCGACGGGCGTAACTTTGTCAAGAAGGCGGTCAACTGGGCGCTGCGTGACATCGGCAAGCGGAACCTGGTGCTGAACGTAGATGCCATCGCCGTAGCCGACCGGCTTCGCCAGCGGTCCGAACCCGCGGCACGCTGGAACGGCGGCGACGCCTGGCGTGAGTTGACGAGCGAGGCGGTGCAGGCGCGCCTGGCCGAAAGGGCTGCCAGAGAATAAACGCAGCCTGAGTTCATTGCCCGCAACTTGGCGCATAAGTTAGACTACAGTCCACATAGCTGGGGGCCATAGCCGGAAGCGCGGCGCTTGGCCCACCCCCTACGAGTGAAAGGAGTTAACCAATATGGCACGCATTGCCAATAACGTCACCGACCTGATCGGCAACACCCCTCTGGTGCAACTCAACCGCGTCACCGACGGCGCGGCGGCCCGCGTCGTGGCCAAGCTGGAGTTCTTCAATCCGGCGTCGAGCGTCAAAGACCGCATCGGCGTCAGCATGATCGAGGCTGCCGAACGCGACGGCCGCCTCGGCCCCGATACCATCATTCTGGAGCCGACCAGCGGCAACACCGGCATCGCCCTGGCTTTTGTATGCGCCGCCAAGGGGTATCCGCTGACGCTGGTTATGCCCGACACGATGAGCATGGAGCGGCGGCTGTTGCTGCGGGCCTATGGGGCGGAACTGGTGCTGACCCCCGGCGCGCAGGGGATGCGCGCCGCCATCGCCAAGGCCGAAGAGATGGCGGCCGCCGACGCGCGCTACTTCATCCCGCAGCAGTTCCTGAACCCGGCCAACCCGGAAATCCACCGCCGGACGACGGCCGAAGAGATCTGGCGCGACACCGACGGCCAGGTGGACATTCTCGTCTCCGGCGTGGGCACGGGCGGCACGATCACCGGCGTGGCCGAAGTCATCAAGGCCCGCAAGCCGTCGTTCCAGGCCATCGCCGTCGAGCCGGCCGACTCGCCGGTGCTCTCCGGCGGCCAGCCGGGATCGCACAAGATTCAGGGCATCGGCGCGGGCTTCGTGCCGGCGGTGCTCAACACCGGCATCATCGATGAGGTCATCCGCGTGACCAACGACGAGGCGATCAGCATGGCCCGGCGCGTCGGCGCTGAAGAGGGTATTTTGGTTGGCATCTCCTCCGGCGCGGCCGTCCATGCCGCGCGGCAAGTGGCTCAGCGGCCGGAGAACGCCGGCAAGCTCATCGCCGTTATCATCCCGTCGAACGGCGAGCGCTACCTGAGCACCGTCCTCTACGCCGACCTGCGCGAGGGATAAGAGAAACGATCCGCAGATTGGGCAGATTGGGCAGATTACCAGAAGAACCTCACGCAAGGACGCCAAGAACGCTAAGTGAAATTTCTTCTTTGCGTCCTTAGCGATCTTTGCGTGAGGTTCTTACTAATCTGCGGATCAATATTCTGAGGCAAATACTATGTTCGCAACACTGCGACGCGATATTCAAGCGTTCATGGACAACGACCCGGCGGCGCGGTCGCGGCTGGAGATTCTGCTGGCCTACCCCGGGCTGCACGCCCTGTGGTTCCACCGCCTGGCCCACGCGCTGTGGCGGCGGCAGCTCTACTTCCTGGGGCGAATGGTGTCGCAGTTCGGCCGCTTCTACACCGGCATCGAGATCCACCCCGGCGCGCGCATCGGCCGCTGCCTGGTCATCGACCACGGCATGGGCACAGTCATCGGTGAGACGGCCGAGATCGGCGACAACGTGCTGCTCTACCACAACGTGACTTTGGGCGGCGTGGACCTGATCAAGGCCAAGCGCCACCCGACGCTGGAAGACCACGTCGTCGTCGGCGCGGGGGCGCAAATTCTTGGCCCTATCCGCATCGGATCACACTCCCGCATCGGCTCCAACGCCGTCGTCGTCAAGGACGTGCCGCCCGGCTCGGTCGTCGTCGGCGTGCCCGGCCGCGCCCGGCCGCGCAGCGCCGTCCAGCCGGTCGCTCCGCCGCTGGCCCTGCCACCCCTCGGCCACGAAGACATGGACCTGCATCACAACATCACGCCCGACATCACCATGGAGATGCTGGCCGAGTTGAGCGGCCGCCTGCGCGCTGTGGAGCAAGAACTGGCCACGCAACACCAGGAGCAGTGGGAAGGGATGCTCGACGTTGAGGATAGCTACGCGGCACACATCTAGAAGAAGGGGCCAGGGAAGAGTGCTCTCCCCTGGGAGTGTCAGGAATTGTGTGTAACCAGGAAACGACTAGAGTATAGCCGCGGAGGCGGCGGGAGGTTACACCATGACGAAACAGAAGAAACCACAATCACCGCAAGAGTATATGCCAACGGCGGAGGAAGTGCAGGCTGAACTGGCCAAGGTTCAGTCGATGGACGACTTCTTCGGCAAGGAAGGGGTATTCGCCAAGCTCTTTGCCTCGACCCTGGAACAGATGCTGGAGGGGGAGTTGACCGAGCACCTGGGTTACGAGCCGTATGAAGCGGCTGGTCGCAACTCGGGCAACAACCGTAACGGACGTTACGCCAAGAAGGTGCGTACCTCCACCGGGGAGGCGAGCGTGCAAGTACCGCGCGACCGGAACGGCGAATTCGAGCCGCAGATACTGGCCAGGTACGCCGGCAACACCAACGAACTGGAAGAGAAGATACTGGCCATGTACGCTCGCGGGCTGTCCACCCGCGACATCGCCGGGACGCTGGCCGAGTTGTACGGCGTCGACATCTCGGCGGCGACCATCAGCACCATCACCGAGAAGGTCTGGCCGCTGGTCGAGGCGTGGCAGAATCGACCGCTGGCGCGCATCTACCCCATCGTTTACCTGGACGCCATCCATATCAAGCTGCGGCGGGAAGGCCGGGTGGCCAACACCGCGGTCTACAACGTCCTGGGCGTGGATATGGAGGGACAGCGGGATATCCTGGGCCACTGGCTCGGCGACGGCGGCGAAGGAGCCAACTTCTGGCTGAGCGTCCTGACCGACCTGCAGAACCGGGGCGTGGCCGATATCTTCCTGGCCTGCGTTGACGGGCTGAACGGCTTCAGCGAGGCCATCCGGGCTGTGTTTCCGCAGACCCAGGTGCAGCGCTGCGTCATCCACCAGATTCGCAGCAGCCTGAAATACGTCTCCTGGAAGGACCACAAGGCCTTCGTGGCCGACCTGAAACAGGTCTATCAGGCGGCCACACGGGACGAGGCGGAGGCCAACCTGGGCCAGCTAGACCAGCGCTGGGGGACGAAGTACCCGATGGCCGTCCGCGCCTGGCAGACCAACTGGCCTGAGGTATCCACCTTCTTCGACTATCCAGCCGAGATTCGACGCATCATCTACACCACCAACAGCGTGGAGAGCTACCACCGCCAACTGCGCAAGGTGATGAAGACCAAGGCCGCCTTTCCCACGCCCGAGGCGGCCCGCAAGTTGATGTATCTGGCCACCCAGCGTATCACCCGTCAGTGGACAGCGCCCATCCGCGACTGGGCCAAGATCCTCAATCAACTGGCGATTCGGTTTGAGGGTCGGTTTGCGCTATGATGGCCTTGTTATCTCTGAAAGGTGGTTACACACAATTCAAGACACACCCCCCACTGATGACATAGATTTCCAGCTCGAAATCGGCGTAATCTGCGGTTTCTTCTTCCTAATCTGTGAAATCTGGGTAACCTGTGGTTTATCCTTTTGCCGTACAGTATGTCACAGACAGTTTATCTTACCTGTCCAGCCTTTCAGGAGTAGCGACTTTCCATGGACCGACCTCTTTCCCTCGCCGCACGGGTCACCTTGTGGTTCGTGGCCATCAACGCTCTTATCGGCGCAACCTCGCTCATCCTCTTCCCCACGCGCACAGCCACGCTCTTCTTCTGGGAGATCACCCCGCCCATTAACGCCGCCCTGTTCGGCGCGCTCTACCTGAGCGGCGCGTTCGTCGTCAGCCTGGTGACGGCCCGCGGCCTGTGGGAGCCGGCGCGCTTTCTGGTGCCCGTCCTCGTCACCGCCGGGGCGCTCATCAGCGGCGTCACCGTGCTCCACCTCGATCGCTTCGCGCCTGGCGTGCGTTTGGCCTATTGGCTGCTGGTCTACGTCGGCGCGCCGCTGCTGGCGCTGTGGATTTACATGCGGCACGAACGGCCGCAGGCCAACTGGCAGGTCACGACGCCGGTCAAGCCGGTCGTGCGCGGCGTTGCCGTGGCTCTGGGAGCGTTGCTGCTGCTGCTGGGCACTCTGGCCATCCTCTTTCCCGCGCCGGTTGTCGCCCGCTGGCCGTGGCCGACGACGCCGCTGATGACCCGCATCTTTGCCGCCTGGTTTGCTGCTTTCGGGGCGGGGTTGTTGTGGTTTTGGGTGGAGCGGGATTGGGAACGCATTCGGCTGATACCGATCATGATGATGGCCGCGTCGGGGCTGGACTTGCTGGTATTGTTCATCCACCGCGGCGACGTACCACAAGCCGGGTTGAGCTTGTGGCTGTTTGTGTTCCACCTGGCGCTATTTGGCCTGGTGGGGGCGTGGGTGGTCTGGGGGCTGTCTCTTATACACATCTGACGCTGCCGACGAGCGATCTAGTGTAGATCTCGGTGGGCGCCGGATCATTAAAAAAAAAAAAATAGTCGGTACAGAAGATGGGAGAAACTAAATGACGAAACAAAAACGAGAAGAACGAGAAAGAAGGGTAGGACGAGAGAG
>CALLZA010000578.1 GCA_937858165.1 uncultured Ardenticatenia bacterium | reverse complement strand
CCCGTTCTCTGCTTGTCGTGTGTTCGTTTCGTTTTCGTTTTCTTGATGTGGTAGCTCTATGCTACATTGTCTTTTTATTTTTTTTTTTAATGATACGGCGACCACCGAGATCTACACTAGATCGCTCGTCGGCAGCGTCAGATGTGTATAAGAGACAGCGACGGCCGCGCCCTGACCCTCTGGCGCGACGAAGCGCGCACGGTGCAGGAGATCGACCGCTTCAGCGCCCGCGACGCCGAACGCTGGCCTGCCTTTCGGCGGCAGGTGACACGCATGGCCGGGCTGCTGCGCGGTATGCTGCTGTTGCCCCCGCCCGATCTGAGCGCCCTGCGCGGCGGCGACCTGATGGGCTGGGCACCGCTGGCCTTGCGCCTGAAACGGCTGGGCGGCGACGACATGATGGAACTGATGCGCGTCCTGCCGATGGCCGCCCGCGACTACCTGGACGAGTGGTTCGAGAGCGACGCGCTGAAGGGCGCGCTGGGCGGCTCGGCCGTCGTCGGCGCAACCCTCGGCCCGCGCGGCGCAGGAACCAACCTCGGCTTCTTCTACCAGAATCTTGGCGGGCTGCTGGAGCAGCGTTTCGTAGTTGGCGGCATGGGCCGGCTGGCCGAGGCGTTGGCCGAGGCGGCCCGCGAGCGCGGGGCGACGATTCGCACCGGCACAGCCGTGGCTCGTGTCCTGGTCGAGGGCGATCCGGAGCCGGCAGCCGTCGGCGTCGAGCTGGCCAGCGGCGAGACCATCCGCGCCGCCGTCGTCCTGTCCAACGCTGACCCGCGCCGGACGCTCTTCGACCTGGTCGGCCCGCAACACCTGGAGCCGGAGACGATGCGCCACGTGCGCAACATCATCTACCGTGGCAGCACGGCGCGGGTCAATCTGGCGCTGAGCGGCCTGCCGGAGTTCGCCGGTGTGGCGGACGCGGAGCAACTTGGCGGGCGCATTCGCGTCAGCCCTAGCCTCGACACCATCGAGCGGGCTTATGACGCGGCCAAATACGGTCGCTTCTCGGAGCGCCCCTACCTGGAAATCGTCATCCCCACCCTGCGCGACCCATCGCTGGCCCCGGCCGGCCACCACATTCTGACGGTCACTGCCCTCTACGCCCCCTACACCCTGCGCGACGGCGATTGGGATGGGCAGGCGGCGGCCTTCGGCCAAGCAGTGCTGGAAACATTGGAAAGCGTCGCCCCCGGATTGCGCGACAAAATGCTCCACTGTCAGGTCGTCACCCCACTCGATCTGGAGCGCCGCTATGGTCTGACCGAGGGCAGCATCTACCACGGGCAGATGGGGCTGGACCAGATGCTCGTCATGCGGCCCATCCCCGGCTGGAGCCGCTACGAGACGCCGCTGCGCAACCTCTACCTCTGTGGCGCGGGGGCCCACCCCGGCGGCGGCGTGACCGGCGCGCCGGGCTATAATGCCGCCCGCGCTGTCCTCTCGCGCTAGACGGATGCATGGCACTTTCTGAAATGCCTGGCATCTTCTGGGCGAGATGCCAGGCACTTCAAGAAAGTACCTGGCATCCGGGCGGCGCCACTTGCTAACGCAACCCGTTTTCCATATCATGCGTAGTGTAATTGGGATCCCACAACAAGGAGTTCACCCAATGTTACGCAAGCTGTTGCTCCCCGTTCTGTTCATCGCGCTCCTACTCTCCATTGCCGCCCAGGACGACAAAAGCTATAGTGCCGACCGCTTCGATGTCGACGTTGCCGCCCAGACTGACCGCTCCCTGCTGGTCGAGGAGACGGTCGCCTTCCGCTTTGTCGGCGGGCCGTTCAGCTTCGTCTTCCGCGAGCTGCCGACCGACCACACCGACGGCATCACCGACATCGTCGCCGGCGTTGATGGCGTGCCCTGGCCGGAGGGAACCGGCCCCGGGCAGGTGGAGATCGAGGACGGCAACCCCATCATTATCACCTGGCACCTCTCGCCGACCTCCAATGTTATGCAGAACTTCACCCTGTCCTATCGTGCCCTGGGCGTCGTGCGGCAGGGGGATGGGGCCGATGTGCTTGACTGGCAGGCGCTGCCCGATGAGTACGAGTACGACATTGCCAGCAGCACCGTCACCGTCAGCTACCCGGCTATGGCCATTCGGCAAGGCGAACCGGAAGTGACGGCCGGCAAGGCCGACACGACCACCGTCGACGGACAAGCCGTCTTCACCCAGGGCAATCTGTCGGCCGGCGATCCGCTGGTCGTGCGGCTCAACTTTGCGCCCGGCGGCTTCAGCAACACCCTGCCCACCTGGCAGACGCAGACGCAGGCCCAAAATAGCCGGGCGTGGATTTGGATCACCGCCGCAGTAGCGACGCTGGTCGGCGGGCTGATCGCCGTCTTTGCCGCCGCTCGCCCCTACCAACGCACCATCCGCAAGGCCAACTCGTTCCTCCACAAGCCGCCCGCCGATCTGCCCCCGGCGCTGGCCGGCTGGCTGTTCAATCAGACCGTCAGTTGGCAGCACGGCCTGGCGACGCTGTTCGACCTGGCCGCCCGCGGGCTGATCACCATTGAGGAAGCTGTCGAAAAGAAGTGGTACCAATCGAACCAGTTCGCCATCACGCTCCTCAACCGGTCGGGCAACCTGCGGCCACACGAGTCCGCGCTGCTCGACCTGCTCTTCACCGACAAGTCCGGCACGCCCCACGACACCATCACTATGTCCGACATGGGCCAGCTCATCACCTCCTCGCGCTGGAAGAAGTTCACCGAGAGCCTGGAGGGCGAAGCCGAAGCACAAGGGCTCGTCAGCCGCGAGTCGAAAGAGCGTGGCAAGCGAATGATGATCTGGAGCGGGATCCTGATGCTCATGCTGGTTCCTCTGGCGGTTCTCCTCTTTGTGCTGTGGACGACCTTTGGCGGCTGGCCGCTGCTGCTGGCTGGGGCGATCTTCATTGTCGGCCTGATCGCGCTGCTCTCCGGGGGCTGTCTCTTATACACATCTGACGCCGCCGACGAGCGATCTAGGGTAGATCTCGGTGGTCGGCGTGTCATTAAAAAAAAAAAATAGGAACAACAGTAGGTCAATGAGAGCTCAAGCAGCACAAAAACTAAAAAAGCAATAAGAAAAAAGTAAAAAAACAAAGAAGAAGAACA
>CALLZA010000577.1 GCA_937858165.1 uncultured Ardenticatenia bacterium | reverse complement strand
GTCCTTGGCTCAGGTGTAGTTTGTGAGGTGATCCTCGCATGGGATTGTCGTGTGGATGATGTGGTAGGCGTGCGAGCAGGCAAACAGCTATGCTGATATGGGCGGGTGTTGGTTTTTGCAAGCAGAAGACGGCATACGAGATCTAGTACGGTCTCGTGGGCTCGGAGATGTGTATAAGAGACAGGGGGCCGAAGTGCCGCCGCACTACGATCCGCTGGTGGCCAAGGTGACGGTTTGGGGCGTGGATCGCCCGACGGCCGTCACGCGCATGCGCCGCGCTCTGGAAGACCTGGGGCTGATGGGCACGCCGACCAATCTGCCCCTGCTGCTGCGGGTGCTGCGCGACCCGGCGTTTGTGGCCGGGCGCTATAGCACCGACCTACTGAGCCGACTGTCGGCCGAAGTGACGGAGCCCGACTATGAGCGCGTGCGGCGCGATCTGGCGGCGGCCGTGGCCGTGCTCTACGCCCGGCGCCGCGAGGCGTTCAACCCGCAGTCGCCCGACGTCTGGGCCACTGGCTGGCACCGCAGCAGTCGCCAACTATAGGAGTATGAAATGACGCGATTACTGGTAACCCTTGACGGACAGGCCTACGAGGTTGAGCTCGACGCGGGCGGCGGCGATACATGCCGGGTTACGGTCAATGGCGAGGCGCTAAGCGTGGTTGTGCCGCAAACGGACGCGACTGTGGTCGACTTGGAGTGGCTGATCGTCAACGGTTGGCCGTATGAGATCGCTTTCGATGCCAATCTGCAATGGCTGAAGGCGTACGATGGACTGCACACCGTTGAGGTGCAAGACCTGAATCAGCGCGTGGCCCGGCCGCGCAGCGGCGACGGCCGCGTGAAAGCGCCCATCCCCGGCCTCATCAGCCGTGTCCTTGTCGCTCCCGGCGATAGCGTGACGGTGGGGCAGGCGCTGGTCATACTGGAAGCGATGAAGATGGAGAACGAGATTCGCGCGCCGTTCGACGGCGTGGTCACCGCCGTGCCGGCCACCGTCGGCCAGTCCGCCCCGCGCGGGCAGGTACTTGTCGAAGTGAAGTGAGGCCGCGCCCAGTCAGCGAGACCCGACGCAGAGGTCGCCCAGAACGCAAAGCGCCAGAAGAGCTCTTCCTGGCGCTCTTTGCGTTGTGGGCGTGGGGTCTTCTTTCGACGTGGCAATGACCCTGCTGCGGCTAGGAGATGACGACCCGTATGCGGTAGAATGGGGGCATGGTCGATAAGCAACTCAGCCGTCTGGCATGGCTTGTGACGGCCGCCGGACTGGCCCTGCTGGCCGGCGCGGTGCTGTTGATCCTGCTGCTCAGCACAGTTCCAGCACGTCCTGGCGACTCGATCTGGTATAACGACCTCCTCGTCACGGCCTCTCTGGCTGTGGCGATTGTCGTCGGCGGCTTTGTGGCTGCACGCCTGCCGCGCAACCTCTATGGCTGGCTGCTGCTGGCGTTCGGCATCGGCAACGGCGGCGTGCAGAGCTTCGCCGTGGCGTACATCCTCGTCAGTGAGCAAATTGCGCCCTTGCCCCTGACACCGCTAGCGTTCTACTTCGCGGCCTTTGGCTTCTCCCTCTGGCTGGCGGCCATTCCGCTGCTCTTTCTGCTGTTTCCCAATGGACAGTTGCCGTCGCGGCGCTGGCGGTGGCTGGCGGTTGTCGTCGTCTTCAGCTTTCTGGTGCTGGCCGCGTTCATGTGGCTTTCGCCGTCGGCCGTCCTGGTCTCCGTGCCCAGCCCGTTCCACAACAGTGCCATGCTCAACGGCTGGGCTGACAACCTGACCAGCGCGGCGGTGATCTTCATCATGCTGGCCATCCTGCTCAGCGCCTTCTCGGTCATCGTTCGTGGCTGGCGCGCGCGCGGGCAGGAGCGACAGCAGTTCAAGTGGTTGGGGCTGGCCTCCGTGCTGACGGTGTTGGCCTTCTTCTTCAACACCGAGCTGGTGCCGTTGCTGCCGGGCGTGTTCGACGCGCTGCTGGAGGCGGCGGCCTTTGCCGGCGTGCCGCTGGCGGTGGGCGTTGCCGTGCTGCGCTACCGGCTGTGGGACATCGACGTCATTATCCGTAAGACGGTGCTCTATGGCGTCCTCTCGACGCTGCTGGGCGTTGTTTTCTTCGTGCTGATCATCGTCTTGCAGGCCGTGTTTACGCAGGTGACCGGCCGCGACTCAGCGGCGGCGGTCATCCTGTCGACGCTGGCCATCGCCGCGCTGTTCACGCCGCTGCGCCGGGCAGTGCAAAACGGCATCGACCACCGCTTCTACCGCCGCAAGTACGACGCCGAGAAGGTGTTGGCCGACTTCGCCGCCACGGCCCGCGATGAGACCGATCTCGACCGGCTGACGGCCGAACTGGCGCGGGTCATCCAGGAGGCGATGCAGCCGGAGCACGTTAGCGTGTGGTTGATGCCGATGGAGGACAGGGATTAGAGGCTAGAGAAGAGTTCAACGCAAAGGCGCAAAGAAAAGGGTCTCTCTTCTTTGCGCCTTTGCGTTGAACTGCCTAGTCTACGGCAATCGCCACGAGCAGCGCGTCGGCATCGACGCTGTTACCCGGCGCGTAGTGAACGGCCGCGACGACCCCTGCCCTGTCTCTTATACACATCTCCGAGCCCACGAGACCGTACTAGATCTCGTATGCCGTCTTCTGCTTGAAAAAAAAAAAATATATCCAGACAGTCTGATACACACTTGACACATATAACGCCAAA
>CALLZA010000576.1 GCA_937858165.1 uncultured Ardenticatenia bacterium | reverse complement strand
CTCGTCGCTCTCGCACTTATCGATCCTCTTGCGTATTGCGTTTTCACTACTCCTCCAGCAAATATCGTTTGTTTTTTTTTTAATGAAACGGCGACCACCGAGATCTACACTAGATCGCTCGTCGGCAGCGTCAGATGTGTATAAGAGACAGGATCGTAGCTGAGATAGTCTTGCAACGAGGACTCTAACTCACCGCTGGACGGCAGCAGCAGCCACAGCGGCGCGCTGCTGTCGGGCAGTATCACGGTCTGTCCGCCGTCGAACCAGCGCAGGGTCACATCGTTCGTGCCCAGCCGGGCGAAGTCGGCCGCGGTTATCGCGTCCACCTGCGTATTGCTCAACAGCAGATCGACCGGCGCACCACGCGGCGGGACGTTGTAGAGAAAGATGCTGTAGCCGACCTTGTCCGCGGGCCGCCGCTCGCGGAAGAAGCGGAACTGATCATGGTCGGCAAAGTGGACACCCTGCAGCGTCGTGGCGCTAATGGCATACCAGCCCGGCGCGGGATCGTGGGGGTAAAAGGGGCGCGCCGCCGGGTTCATGAGCCGCGGCGGGAAGCTGTCCAGCCCGTCGTAGGCGATGCCGTAGTACTCCGGCCGCGCCTCGCCGAAGAAGCTGAGCCACACCCGTTCAACGTCGCTCTCGTCGAGCCACGTCCGCAGCCGGGCCACGTCTTGCCCCCAGTCGATGTTGCTGTCGACCAGCGCCCGCCAACCATTGCCAGGCTCACCGGCAATGAGGTTAAAGAACGACAGGAAGTGGGGGTGAATCCAGACTGTCGCCGCGGCCAGCCAGAACAGCAGGAGCAGCGGCGCGACACGGCCAACGAGGGGCATGCGACGCGCGCCTTGCCCCGCCCCGCTGTCGGCCGCCCGGGCGACGACCACGCCGATGAGCACGTACAAAAAGGGCAGCACCGGCAACAAATGGCGATAGCCTAGGTTAATGTCCGTCGTCAGGGCGATGGCGAAGTAGCCGGCGGCGGGAATGAGGAGGGCGGCCAGGTCGAGCGAGTGACGAGTGACGAGTGACGAGTGACGAGTAGCGGGTGGCGTGGAGTTTGGGCAGATGACTTCTTTTGCTATGCGAAAACCTGTGTAGAGCAGGAGCAGCAGCACCGGCAGCGGTGTCTTTAGAACGAAGGCCACCGGGAAGTACCACCACCAACCGGAGTCGGAGTAGCGCCCCAGCAGGAAAGCCGGCGTCCCCACTTGCAGCCGACCGCCGATGTCGAGCAGTTGATCGAGATGGTGCGACAGGGGCACCGCCGCACCGCCCAGCGTGCCCAGCAGCGGCAGCGGTTCGCGCAATGGCCCCATCTGCAACCCGTTGGCCGTCCACAGCGTCAGCACGGCCGCCGCCGGATAAACAATGAGCACCAACAGGATAAGCCGTCGATCGAGCGCGTGCCGTCGCTGCCACAGCGCCAGGGCGACGACCAGCCCAAAGAGCGGCACGAAGAGCAGCGCCGTGAACTTGGTGTTTTGCATCAGCCCCAGGCCCAGCCCGGCAACGAGCGCCGACGAGAGCGACGGCCACCGCAAAAAGCGCCACAGCGTGTAGCCGGCTAGCGCCGCCCCCGCCGCCAGCCCCAGATCGGTCGTGACCAACCGCGTGTGGGCCAGAATGTTGGGGTCGAACGCCACCAGGGCCAGCGCAATCAGGCCGGCCGCGCCGGCTGCGTGACGCCCTGCGACCCAGCCGGCGGCCATCTGCCTCGCCCACCGGCCAATAACGGCCGCCAGCAGCAGCCCCAGCCAGATCGTCGGCACGCGGGCCAGGAACATCGTCCGGCCGACATCGTTGCCGATCTCCCACAGAAAGAGGCCGGCCGGGTGGTGGAAATCCGTTTCGCCCGCCGCCAGTACGTCGGACGGCAACCGCACCGCCGGATCGTTTGCCAGCAACGCCGCGTTGAGCGCGTTCAGGCCCAGCGGATGACCGACGCGGATGGCCTGGCTGCCGCCATTAGCCTCGCCCCGCAGATAGGCCAGGCCACGGACGAGAAAACCCTGCTCGTCGAAGGTCGGCGCTTCGTCGCGCAAGCTAGTCAGCGCCAGGGCAAACATGGCCCACAGCAGCAGGGCTGCCGCCCACCTCAGCCGATCGTGTCGCGCGCGCCCGACCATTGTCGAAACCTATGTTTACAGAGAAATGGCCGGCAAGCCATTGGGGCTTGCCGGCCATATCTGCACTTACTGTCGGCTAACCAACCTAGTCGAGGGGCATTACCTGGACGTATTCGAACCGCCAGGTCAGATTATCGATGACGTCGGTCGAGGCGAAGAAGCCGAAGTACGGGCTGCTGACCCAACGGGTGTCATCATAGACGTACTCCAGTTGCAACTCCTGGCCGACCGGCGCGGCGTAGAGGCGAATCTCGTCCGCGCGCACCTCGATGCGATAGTGATTCCACTCGCGGGCATCGACGTTGCCCAGGTTATCCAGATCGCTGGTCTCGCCCACGCGCTTCATCGGACTGCCGCCGCACCCCTGGCACCACTCCAGCCGGTCGATGCGCTCGAACAGCAGTTGCAGAACGGGGCGGTTGGCGTTGGAGTCGTTATAGATCGTGTTGGTGTTGTAGAAGTGATTGAAGCACTTGTCGTGCTTATACCACTCATCGAACGACGTGCCGGGCGGGCACGATTCGCCGTTCCAGTCGCCGCCGAAGACCATACCGGCCGAGTGGGCGTAGATCTGGCTGACGGTGCGCATCTCGAAGTCGATGGCGTAGGGCACGCGCGGCGCGGGCTTCAGCGGGCTGACGATGCCCCAGTCGTAGCGGTCGACGATCTGCATCACGTAGCGGCCGTTCTCGTAAAAGCCGAGCACCTCTTCGCGATACGTCGAACGGCGCATGCTCCAGCCGCTGGTAGAGTCGTCAAAGTCGTCGCGATAGCCGCCGATGACCTGCCCCACGTTCGACCACTCGCCGAACTGGTCACCCACCCGGCTGCGAACGCGATAGTAGAAGACGTTAGACGGGCTGGGCGACTTGCTGATCGTCTGTGAGCTTACCGGCCCGACGGCGATTGTCGTGGCGTCGGAGAAGTCCGAATTGTGGGCCTCCTGAATCTCATAGCCGTGCGCGCCGGCGCTCTCCGTCCAACTCAGCGTCCAGGCGTTCTGGCCGTTTGGCTGTCCGGCGTGCAGCGTAACCGGACCGGGGTCGGGCAGCAGGCCAAAGATGGTCAGCGGCAGCAGTTGCAGGGGTGACGACTGAGGCTCGTCAACCGCTGTCTCTTATACACATCTCCGAGCCCACGAGACCGTACTAGATCTCGTATGCCGTCTTCTGCTTGAAAAACAAAAAAACACAAAAAAACACAACAACACATCGCTAATAGACACACATATATTCTAACAATCCTCGATCATAGATATATCAACAAGCACGTTACACACAACTCAGATGAACTTAAGTTATAA
>CALLZA010000575.1 GCA_937858165.1 uncultured Ardenticatenia bacterium | reverse complement strand
TCACTCAGGCGGAGGGAGTTTGCCAGCTCTTCCTGGCTGAAGAACCCGCTGGCCACGGCCGCGGCTTCCATGCCCAGGCCGGCGCCGGCCCCGGCCACTTCCTCGCCCGTCTCTTCGACAGCCTCTTCAGCTTCGCCGGCCGCCTCTTCAACTTCACCGGCCGCCTCTTCAACGGGTTCTTCGGTGGTCGTTGTCGTCCCACCGCAAGCCACCAGGGCCAGCATCAGCAGGGCGATCAGCAGCAAAGACAGAAATCGCAACGGTTTCATTTGGATTCTCCTCCAATGGTGCTATGTAGTACGACGGTCTCTCATCAAATCGGCGCGGTTCTCGCGGGCCGCGCGCCCGAACGGATGACGGATTCTCTCCTTGCGCATCACCTCCCTTAAGTAACGAGTGGCGAGTGACGAGTGACGAGTTTAGAGCACACGCTGCACTCGTCACTCGTCGCTCGTCGCTGTCATCGATTTCTCCTCATGCTATACGCCGTATAGGCCACGGCGGCGATGATGATCAGCCCCTGCACCGCATCGCGCAGCGGCTTGGGCAGGCCCAGGAGATTGAGCAGCGTAAACAGCAGCTCCAGGGCCAGCGCGCCGGTCATGGCCGCGGGAATGGAGCCGCGGCCGCCCAGCAGCATCGTCCCGCCCAGCACGGCGGCGGCGATGGACTGCATCTCCAGCCCGGTGCCGGCCTCGATGCTGACGCCACCCCGCCCACCCAGCAGCACCCCGGCTACAACGGCAGTCATCGAGCAGATGACGAAGGCCGAGATGCGCACCAGATTGACGTTGACGCCCGACAAGCGCGCCGCCCGCGAGTTGTCGCCCAGGGCCAGCAGTTGGCGACCATAGTTCAGCCGGTGCAGCAGCAGCCAGTAGCCGACACCAAAGACGACCAGGACGATGACCGCGTAGGGGAAGTCCTGTAGCCCGAACAGCCCTTCGATGCCGCCGCGCCCCCACATGCGGAAGTTGTCGGGCAGGTAGCCGCGCGGCGCGCCGCCCGACCAGAACAGGCCGATGCCCTTGGCGACAAGCAACATACCCAGCGTGGCGATGAGCCTGTCTCTTATACACATCTGACGCTGCCGACGAGCGATCTAGTGTAGATCTCGGTGGTCGCCGTATCATTAAAAAAAAAAAAAAACAAACAACGAGAGCAATGAAAACCACTAGCATAAAAACACAACGACAGAAGCGTACTACGCAACATAATAGTGAAATAAAACTAACAAAAATGAGAAGGTAGCAAGGCAGAGGATAA
>CALLZA010000574.1 GCA_937858165.1 uncultured Ardenticatenia bacterium | reverse complement strand
CCCGCCGCGTGCCGGGCCGTGCCGCCGTGTGAGGGCCGGCAGGGCACAGATGGGCGGCGTGTCCTGGCCGCCAATCGGTTTGCGTGGCAGCCCGTCGGCGAGCTTGATCAGGCTCGGCGGGTTGGCGGCGGAGGGCCGGGCCAGCCGCACCACGTCCTCGGCGGGCAGACCGAAAACCTCGGCCGCGCGCTCCGGCGGGAACTCCGCCAGCCGGGCCCGTAACTCCGGCCAGCCGACGGTGTGGGCCGCCAGCCACGCCTCGTCGTGCAACCCCTCGGCCACGATCACGTGGGCCATGCCCAGGGCCAGCGCGCCGTCGCTGCCCGGTCGCGGGGCGACGTGCCAGTCGGCCGTGCGCGCCGTGCGCGTGCGCTTGGGGTCGATGACCACGACGACGCAGCCGCGGCGCTGGGCGTCCTTCAGATAGGGCATGAAGTGGGGGGCGGTGCTGGCCGGGTTGTGGCCCCAGATGAGGATGACGTTGCTGTGGGCGGTGTCGGCATAGGGCACAGCCCAGCGCGCCCCCAGCGTGCGCTCCACGGCGTACTGCGCCGCGTCGCCACAGATGGCCCGCTCCAACTGGCTGGCCCCCAGGCGGTTCCAGAAGCGGCCGTTGCTGACGGCCAGTTGCACCAGCCCCAGCGTGCCGCTGTAGCTATAGGGCAGAATGGCCTCGGCCCCGTACTCAGCGATGATGCGGCGCCAGCGGTCGCCGATCTCGCCGATGGCCTCGTCCCAACTGATGGGCGCGAACTGCCCGGCCCCCTTCGGCCCCACGCGGCGCAGCGGCGTCGTCAGCCGGTCGGGGTGGTAGACGTGCTCCAGATAGGGGCGCACCTTGCCGCACAGCCAGCCGTCGGTGATGGGGTGGTCGGGATCGGCGTAGAAGGCCACCGCGCGACCGTCGACCACTTCCACAATCGTCCCGCAGGTGTCGGGGCAGTCGTGGGGGCAGGCGCCGCGGACGAGGGTCGGTTCCGAGGCGGCAAGTAGCGTGTCGGTCGGCGGGGTTCGGTCGCTCAAGGATGTAGACCTCACAGTTAGCCGCGCCGGGCGGTTAAGGGGCGATTATGGCGGAAAAGGGGCCAGGCGTCAATTTGGAGAGAAGAGGGCTGCTCCTCTGCCGTTTCAGTTCCGCCAGGAACGCAGCCGGGGTAATGATGGGGATACCGCGAAAAGGATGGAGTGTCAGCAGATCATCGTCACCGCTGACAATGCGCTCGGCCTTGCCGGCCAGCGCCACTTCCAGAAAGACGTCATCCCTGGGATCGCGGCAAACAGTGACGCGCGTAACCGGCGTGACGTCTTCGCCGCGCAACAAAACAAGGTCAATGAGCGTGCGTATGTCGGCATCGGTGAGACCATATTTCATCCGGATGCGCGGCCGGGCCAACACCTGGGCCAACTCCCCCAGCGTCGCTGTGCTGTAGAGCGGCACGAAATCTCCCTGACGGAGATGAAGAATAACAGCGCCAAGGCGACCGGTCGGCACGATAGCCGCCGACACCAAAACGTTTGTATCGACAACGACGCGCATTATTGATTGTCGTTAGCGTCGCGAACTTCCTTTACGGCAGCGGCAACGTCAGCCGCTACCTCATCGACACTATAAGCGACGTTGTCCTCCGCCAGCCGCGCCAGCAGCGCATCGACCCGGCGCAGCACGTCTCGCTCTTCCAACTGCTGGAAACGAAGGTACTCCGCGTAGGGAACCAATACCGCTTCCGGGCGGCTGCCGCGCGTCAGGACGTAGGGGACGTGTTCGTTAACGACCTCATCCAGCACGGCCCGGAAGTTACGCTGCAAGTCAGTTGTGCCGATAATCTTTTGCATTGAGCGCCTCACTCTACATAGCTGGATTCATATTTGGATTCATACTATAGCATGTAATCTGGCGTGCGGGTAGCGCCCTGCTTCAAACTGGTTGTCTCAAATCAACACTTGACTTGGAGTTAACTCCAGGTGATAGACTATGCAGGAGAGGTGCAAGATGAAGATCGCCGAAGTCAGCGAACGCTACGGCCTGTCGTCGGACACGCTGCGCTACTATGAACGGATCGGGCTGCTGCCGCCGGTCAACCGCGCCGAGAGCGGCATCCGCGATTACACTGAGCTTGACGCGCGGCGGGTCGAATTCGTCAAGTGTATGCGCAGCGCCGGGCTGCCGATCGAGGTACTGATCGCCTACATCGCCCTCGTGCAGCAGGGCGACGACACCATTCCGGCCCGCAAGGCGATCCTACAGGAGCAACGGGAGTTGCTCGTGGCCCGCATGAACGAGATGCAGAAGACATTGGACGTACTGGATCGCAAGATCGCCATCTATGAAAACGCCGTACCGGCGCGTGAGCAGGACCTGCTCTAAACACGAAACCAAAGGAGTTCAACAATGGAAACACGCAAACTTGGCAATGGTGGTCTGGAAGTCTCGGCCATCGGCCTGGGCTGCATGGGCATGAGCCAGAGCTATGGCCTGCCGGGCGACAAGGGCGAGATGATCGCCCTGATTCATGCCGCCGTCGAACGCGGCGTGACGTTCTTCGACACGGCCGAGGTCTACGGCCCGTTCGTCAACGAGGAGCTGGTCGGCGAAGCGCTGGCCCCCGTCCGCGACCAGGTGGTCATCGCCACCAAATTCGGCTTCGGCCGCGACCCGAGCGGCGGGCCGGGGCTGCCGCTGGTCAACAGCCAGCCGGCGCACATCAGGCAGGCCGTCGAAGGGTCGTTGCGGCGCTTGCGGGTCGAGGTCATCGACCTGCTCTATCAGCACCGGGTCGATCCCGACGTGCCCATCGAGGACGTGGCCGGGGCGGTGAAGGAGCTTATTCAGGCGGGCAAGGTAAAGCAGTTCGGCCTGTCCGAAGCGAGCGCGGCGACCATCCGTCGCGCCCACGCCGTCCAGCCGGTGGCCGCCGTGCAGAGCGAGTACTCGCTCTGGTTTCGCCGCCCGGAAGAGGAGGTGTTGCCCACACTGGAGGAGCTGGGTATCGGCTTTGTGCCGTTCAGCCCACTGGGTAAGGGGTTCCTGACGGGCACGATTGACCAGAACACGCAGTTCACCAGCAACGACTTCCGCAACATCATCCCGCGCTTCACACCCGAGGCGCGCCGGGCGAACCAGGTGTTCATCGACTGGCTGCGCGCCTTTGCGGAGCGCAAAGGGGCCTGTCTCTTATACACATCTCCGAGCCCACGAGACCGTACTAGATCTCGTATGCCGTCTTCTGCTTGAAAAAAAAAAAAACTATGGTACAAAGAGACGATCCTATATAATATACGACTCTACTCACAGCACGAAACA
>CALLZA010000573.1 GCA_937858165.1 uncultured Ardenticatenia bacterium | reverse complement strand
TATCGTGCTGTTGTGTGGACGTGCTTAGTGCTGTGGTATGACGATGTGTTTTGTTTTTTTTTTATTTTTTGTTTTTTCAAGCAGAAGACGGCATACGAGATCTAGTACGGTCTCGTGGGCTCGGAGATGTGTATAAGAGACAGGAGGGAAGTCGTTGCCGGTATAAAGTAATGGCATTCCCGCCGCCTTTGCCGTGGCATAGGCCAGACAATCCCCGAAGTTTAGTGCCGCCGGATGGCGTCCTTTGCCGTATTTAAGCCAGGCCGAAACCGCTGTGCCGTAGTGGCCCTCAGTGAAAGGGATAACGATCGTACCGGTCTCTTCAATGAAGCGGGCCAGACTGCCGCGCATATCGCGATCGAGTCGCGCCGAGAGGACAAGCGCCGTCTCGACCAGGGTGGCCGCGCCGACGCCGACGAACGTTGCCGCGCCGACCTTGTGTCGCAATTGTTCGTGGCCGGGTTCTTGCAGAAACAGGGCGACGATGGCCGAGGAGTCCAGGATCATAGGCCGTCGTCTCCGTAGCCAAGAATCGCCTCTTCCTCTGCCTTGGTCAGGGTCGTGCCCAGCAACTCCGGCGCTACGGCAGGCCAGACCTCCTCTTCCAGAAACGCCAGCAGACGGGCTTCATTGCGCGGCGCTATCGTTTGCAAGGCGAGACGCTGGCGACGCTCATCTAGCGCCTTGCGGATCGCCTCAGTCTTCGTCTCGCCGGTTAGCTGCACCAGCTCATCGAGCAGCCTTTCCACGTCGGGGTTCTTGATGTTGAGGGACATACCGCTACCTCTGATAGCCAGAGTATACGCACTTTCTACCATTCATCAATAATGCCTTATTGCCTTATTGTTTAATGTTCCCGCCTACCGTGGTCTAGGTGCTCATGTTGCGCCGCCCTGGTTCTGCTATACTCAGCCGATACTCCATCAGGAAGGTAGCGTCATGCCATCCAAAGCCTTCAACAGCTTCCACGACAGTTGTTTTGGCAACTCCTCATTGGCCGCCCGCGATGGGCTGGACATCCGGGCACTGCTGGCCCTGGAAGGAGCAGAGCGGGCGGAGGCGGCGCGGCTCGTCCTCGAGGCCATCCCCACCTCCAGCGACGACACCCGCGCCGGCACGGCCGCCGCCTACCTGGGGCTGCCGGAGGCCATCCCCCTGCTGAAGACCCGCTTGGCCGACACGAGGGCGAGAGACGATGCGCGCATCTGGACGGCCTGGTCGCTCTACCGCCTGAGCCGTGACCCGGCGGCCGTGGCGGTGGTGCTCGACATCCTTAGAGTCACCGATCCCGACCAGAAGTTCTTTTACTGGAACAGCGGTCTGATCGCGGTGGAGTCGTTTGACCTGACACCGCCCGTCCTCGTCGCCCTTCTGGAGCTGGTCATCCGCGTGAAGCCCAACAACTTCCTGATTCGGCAGTTTCGCAAGATGTTCGGCCACCGCTATCTCGACTCCTTCGACGCGCCAAGCCAATGGAAGCCGCGTGAACAGCGGGCGCTGGCCCGCCAAATCTGGCGCGATCTGCCCGAGGCGACACGCCAGAGCCTCAGGAGCCGCCTGCTGGAGAAGCTCGCCGCCACGCGCTCGCCGGAGATCGCCGTCGTCGCCGGGCTGCTGCAACTGCCGGAGGCCGCGCCGCTGATACGCCAGATCATGGCCACGGCCAAGGACGGCCCGCCGAAGGTCAAATGCGCCCTGGCTCTCTATCAGATTGATGGCGACCCCGAGGCGCGGGCCGTCTGCCTGAAGGTGCTACGTTCCGACCTGCATCCAGGGCAGCGGTTATGCGCGCTGGAGGCGTTGCTGCACATGACGCCGGAGCCGGGCAGCACGGCCGCCTTGCTGGACACGGCCGAGAGCGACCCCGACCCCTACACGCGCGAAAGGGCGCTGGCCGTGCTGGCCGAACTGTTTTACGAGGATGACACCATAACCTCTATCCGCGCCGCCCATGTGTGGCCCTACGACTGGCCGCCGGGCAGCCAATGGTCGCCGCCGCCGGCCGAGACAATGGCCGCTCTGCGCGCCGCGGTCGCCCGGGCGCTGGCCGCGTCATAGCCCCACATTCCGCCAGCCTGCCAGGCTCCCCCAGGGGTCATACACGACTTCGCCCCCGGCGGCGGTCGGTGGTCGTCCGTCGTCTGTCGTCCGCCCCAACTCCTCCCAAGCCGCCGCCGCCACCCACTCGGCGGCGCTCATCTCGGCCGGCGGCGACCACTCCGGCAGGTGCTCGGCCAGGAAGTTGGTGCTGGTGTGGCCGGCCACAAACGCCGGCTGGGCCAGGATGGCCCGCAGGTAGGGGATGTTGGTCGTCACGCCCAGCACGACCATCTCGCGCAGGGCGCGGTCGAGCTTGCGGATGGCCTCGCCGCGATCCTGCCCCCAGGCGATGATCTTGGCCAGCATAGGGTCGTAGTAGGGCGAGACGGCCGAGCCGCTCTCGATGCCGTCATCGACGCGCACCCCGGGGCCGGCCGCCGGGGCGTAGAGGGCGATCTCGCCGATGGACGGCAGGAAGCCCAGCGCCGGGTCTTCGGCGTAGAGGCGGGCCTCGATGGCGTGGCCGCGCGGGCGTACGTCGCTCTGGGCCAAGGGTAGCGGCTCACCGGCGGCCACGCGCAACTGCCAGTTGACCAGGTCGATGCCCGTCACCGCCTCGGTGATGGGGTGCTCCACCTGGAGGCGGGTGTTCATCTCCAGGAAGTAGAAGCCGCCCGCGCCGTCGACGATGAACTCCACCGTCCCGGCGTTGCTGTAGCCGGCGGCCGCGGCCAGACGGACGGCGGCGGCGGTGATGCCTTTGCGCAACGTCGCATTGCCGCCGATGATCGGGGCTGGACTCTCCTCGATGATCTTCTGGTGGCGACGCTGGACGGAACACTCGCGCTCGTAGAGGTGCAACAGGTTGCCATGCAGGTCGCCCAGCACCTGCACCTCGACGTGGTGAATCTCGGTGAAGTACTTTTCCAGCAGCACGTGGGGGTCGCCGAAGGCCGATTGCGCCTCCTGCCGCGCCGCTTGCAGAGCGTCGCGCAACTGGCCCGCCTCATGGACGACGCGCATCCCCTTGCCGCCGCCGCCGGCGCTGGCCTTGATGAGCACCGGGTAACCGATGGCCTCGGCCGCCGCGCTCAGTTCGTCGTCGCTCTTGCCCCTGTCTCTTATACACATCTGACGCTGCCGACGAGCGATCTAGTGTAGATCTCGGTGGTCGCCGTATCATTAAAAAAAAAAAAAAACACAGCCAGACACAGCGATGCATCTACGACGCAACATGTAGAGCAGAAGAAACTTACCACTAAAGAGCCATGCGATGTGGCAGTAGAGCA
>CALLZA010000572.1 GCA_937858165.1 uncultured Ardenticatenia bacterium | reverse complement strand
CCCTGTCTTTCTTCTTCTCTGTTTTTCCTTCTGTGATTTTTTTTTTTCTTTTTCTTTTTTTGTTTTTTTTTTGAAGGATACGGCGCCCACCGAGATCTACCCGAGATCGCTCGTCGGCAGCGTCAGATGGGTATAAGAGACAGCGTCGGCCCGGCCGACGTCAGCCCGGCGATGGCCAATAACAGCTTCGGCAGCGCCACTGTCACCGGCAGCGGTGCGCTAGCCGGCGCGGCGCTGGAGTACCAGAACGCCGTGGCTCTGGGCAGCAACCTGCACGCCTACACCGCCTTTGGCCCGCAGGACTTCGCGCCCAAGGCGTACTGCCCGCTCATCCGCAGCAACTTCGCCCAACTCAATACGGGCATCCAGGCTCAAAACCTGTCGTCCAGCCCGCAGAACATTCGCGTGACCTACTCCTACCGCATCAACAACACCGGCGCGGTACAGACGAAGGTCGTCACGCTCGGCCCCATCGCCCCCAACGCGGCGGCCACGTTCGCCACCTGGAATGACTTGCCGGCGCGGTCGGTCGGTGGCGCGACGGTTGAAGGCGTGGGCGGCGGCAACATCGCCGTCATCGTCAACGACGAGACGTTCACCCTGAGCCCCAATCGCGTAACAGCCTACACCTGCTTCCCGGATCAGGCCAAGACCAACAAGGTCAACCTGCCGCTGTACAAGGAGTACTATCTGGGCGACACTTCGGGTGTCCAGGTTCAGAACGTGGGCACGGCCGCGGCCAATATCAGCGTCACCTACTACCCGCCGGGCAACACGGCTGGTGTGAAGTTCACCCAGAACAACATTGCCGCGGGCGCCAGCGCGACGTTCTATAACGTCTCCGGCAGCAGCGCGACGTCGGGTAGCGCCGCCTCGCTGCTGGGCACCTTCGGCGGTGCGGTCGTCGAGGCCAACCAGCCAGTCGTCGCCATCGTGAACGAAGAGCCGGGCACCAAGTCCGGCGCTCGTCCCGCATCGTCGCAAGACGCGAAGCTGTACGAAGGCTTCAACCAGTAATTCGCTTTACCGAATGTCAGGTTTGGCCCCGGCCCATCTGACTAGCTGAGAAAAAGAGAAGCCACCTGTTTAGGTGGCTTCTTCTCTTCTCGCCTTTAGGCTAGAATCGACCCTATGCGTTCACAAACAAGACTCGCACCGTATCTTCTCGCTGTCTGTACGCTGGCTCTGGCCCTGTTGGCCGTCGGCTGCGGCGGCGCAACGACCGACACCACACCGACGCTGGCGGCCACCGAACCCGCGGCGGGCAGCGCGCTGGCTACCAGCGACGCGCCGGCCACGGCAACCGCGCCGGCCGCCCCGGCGGGGGCCGATGAGAGCGGCTATCCGGTGCCCCTCACCAGTCAGGACAGTGCGCCCGCCTACCCGGCCGAAGGGGAAGCAGCGCTGCCGGCCGAGAGCTATCCCGTCCCGGCGGCCGAAGAGGCGTTCCTGGAACCGCGCTTCCGCATCGACCAGCCCGTGACGCCGACCACGACGACCATCACCGGTCAGGCCCCGCCTAACCTGACGCTGGCCGTGCTTGACGTCACCTACGGCGGCTCGCCGCTGGGCATCGGCCAGAGCGACGCCAACGGTGCGTTTGCCATCTCCGTCAGCGGCCTCACCGCCGGCAACCGCATCGGCCTGGCCATCGGCGCGCTGCCCGAAGGCATGGACATCGCCCAGACGGCCGAGATGTACTTCCCCCATCGCGGTGAAGGGTTCCAGAATCTGCCCAATATCGGCGTCTTCTACGACACGACCCTGGTACAACCCTAATCGCTGACCGACGACGGCCGGCCGCACGGTTGCGGTCGGCCGCGCTCGACCCTGCGCCACTATCGCGCCATGTCGATCTTCGTTGCCGCCCTGCCCCTGCTGCTACTCATCGCCCTGGCGAACTGGGTGACGGCACGCGGCAGCGCCGGCGCGCGGACGGCGTTCCACCTGGGCCTCTTTCTGCTCCATCTGCTGCTGCTGAGCGCCGGGATCGTCTTGCGTCTGCGCGCGCCCGATGTGGCGGCGCTGCTCGATCTGGGGGGGCTGCCGCTCGACCCGGCCTTCGCCGGCGCGCCGCTCATCGGCATGGGGCTGTGGGGTATGATCGTCGCCTTGCGGCCGGTGCGGCTGTGGCTGGCGCGGCTGCTGCCGGCGCTCGACGCGGAGTCGGCCGTCCACACCCTGGCCCTGGCCACCATCGGCTATCTGGCCGGCAACGTGGCCCTGACGCTCGCCCCTGGCCTGGAGCTGCTGACCGAGAGCGCATTAGAGGCGCGGCTGATCGACGTGGTGGCCCAGGCGACCGTCTTTGTGCTGGCGGCCTTCCTGGGCGTGGGTCTCTGGCTGCGGCGCGACGGCCGCAGCGCGGCCGAACGGCTGGGGCTACAGCGGCCGACGGCGCGCCAACTGGCCGGCGGCGCCGGCTGGATGGTCTTCTTTGTCTTCCTGCAAGGGTGTATCGGCGCGCTGTGGCTGCTGCTGTCGCCGGAAGAGGCAGCGCAGATCGGCGGTTTGAACGAGATCCTGCTGGGCAGCTTCGACACCGTCGGCGAGTGGTTGGTGCTGGCTGCAGCCGCCGGGCTGAGCGAGGAGTTGCTCTTTCGCGGCGCGCTCCAGCCCATCTTCGGCATCGTGCCCACCTCGCTTATCTTTGCCGTCAGCCACGTCCAGTACGGCCTCAGCCCGGCCACGTTGACTGTCTTCCTGCTCAGCGTCGTCCTGGGCATCATCCGCAAACGCAGCAACACGACCGTGGCTATCCTCGTCCACGCCGGCTACAACTTCGTCCTCGGCCTGCTCAGCCTGCTGGCGGTCTATCTGGAGCCGCTGGTGGGTTGAGGCGTCATCCGTGTTCTATCTCTCCCTGGTTTGCGCCGACAGGGCTTTTTGGTATAATGTTTTTGCAGTCGGGGCATGGCGCAGCTTGGTAGCGCGCTTCAATGGGGTTGAAGAGGTCGTGGGTTCGAGTCCCGCTGCCCCGACCTCACGATCAAGACGCTGCGTCCTTCGACGCGGCGTCTTTCGTTTTATCATCACGGGAGTTGGCTAACCTATGAACAAAGCGACCCGCGTCCGCCGCGTGGTGATTGCCGTCCTGTCTGTCGTTGGGGCGGTATTCGTCGTCGGCGCGGTGGCAACAGAGCTACTCGGTCTCGACCTGACGCCCGGCTTCGGCGTGTTGCAAACTCTGGCGTTCCTCATTGGTCTGACGGTCCTGACCATTGCCGTTTATCTATCCATGAGCGCCGGCCGCCCACCGGACGCGCCGCGCTCTCTTCAAGCCGGGATCGGCGTGCGGCTCTCGTTGACGGGGCTGGTGTTTTGCTACGTGACGGGCTTCGCCGACCTGATTCGCATCGGCACGCACGTGCAGCCGGAGTTCGAGCGGCCGTTCATCGGCCCGCTGCAACTGGGCGGCTTCGTCGTCGGCCTGCTCATCCTGTTGGCCGGTGTGGTGCTCTATTACACCAGTCGCGGCAAGCGGCCGGCGTCGTCGATGGAGTTTATCCTCAACGGGAAGAAGTGAAGATAGGGGTTAGGGGTTAGGAACTGTCTCTTATACACATCTCCGAGCCCACGAGACCGTACTAGATCTCGTATGCCGTCTTCTGCTTGAAAAAAAAAAATAATAATAAAAAAAAAAAAAAAACACACCACAACACAGTACATATTAGAATATAACTATCAGTAACGCACAAACTACAATCAAGACACCACAATCATCGATACAACA
>CALLZA010000571.1 GCA_937858165.1 uncultured Ardenticatenia bacterium | reverse complement strand
TTGCTGGAGTTGTTTTACTGATTGTATATCCGTGTGATTCGTATTCGCTAACAGACTTGAAAGTTGTGTAGTTGTGTTGATGTCGGTGGTTTTGTTTGTTGAGGTGTGTTTTTAAAGCAGAAGACGGCATACGAGATCTAGTACGGTCTCGTGGGCTCGGAGATGTGTATAAGAGACAGGCTTCCAGTTGGCGCACTGTGGCCAGAATGCCCTGGGCCACGTCCAGCGGCTCGAAGCCGGTGACGACGATGGGCACGCCGTATTGCGCGGCGATGGGCGGGTACTCCCAGTAGCCCATGACGGCGTTGACGTGGCCCGCGGCCAGAAAGCCCTGCACCCGGTTGTGGGGCGAACCGAGGATGGCGTGCATGGCCGGCGGCACGCAGACGTGGGAGACGAGGACGCTGTAGTTCCTCAGCCCCAGCGCCCGCGCCTGGACGACGCTCATGGCGTTGGCTGGGGCGGTGGTTTCGAAGCCGATGGCGAAGAAGACGACTTCCTTGTCGGGGTTGGCCTGGGCGATCTTGACTGCGTCGAGAGGGGAGTAGACGACCCGCACATCGCCGCCGGTGGCGCGGACGGAGAAGAGATCGCGGCCGGTGCCGGGCACGCGCAGCATGTCACCGTAGGAGGTGAAGATGACGTTCGGCCGCGCGGCGATGTCGAGCGCCTTGTCGATCAGCTCCAGCGGCGTGACGCACACCGGGCAGCCGGGGCCGTGGACAAGCTCGATTTGCGGCGGCAGTAGTTGATCAATGCCGTGGCGAACGATGGCGTGGGTCTGGCCGCCGCAAATCTCCATGATCACCCAGGGTCGGGTGACCGTGCGGCCGATCTCGCGGATCGTCGCCCCCACCAACTCTGCGTCGCGGTACTCTGTGACGTATTTCATACGCGGCTCCTAAGAAGATAGGAACCACAGATTTCACAGATTACACAGATTTCAGAATGATCCTCTTAAATCTGTGTAATCTGTGTAATCTGTGGTTCCACCTCTTTATCTGGTCCAAGTTCCTCTTCGAGGTCGGCGATCTCGCGCAGGGTGTCGAGCGTGGCCTGGGCCTCTTCTTCGCTGAGCTGGCTGATGGCGAAGCCGACGTGGATGACGGTGTAGTCGCCCACGGTCGCCTGGGGCACGTAGGCCAGACACGCCTCGCGCACGGTGCCGCCGAAGTCGATGCGGCCCATTCGCAGACCGTCGGCCTCATAGATGTCAATGATCTTTCCGGGAACGCCGAGACACATAGTAGTCCTTGTTAGTGGCCAGTGGCCAGTGTTCATTAGGTCAGTGTTCAGTGGCACAGTCGTTAGTCGCTAGTCGTAAGTTGCTTTTCATCGCCACTCGGCACTCGCTACCTACCACTCTCCATTCCTAATTCCTAATTCGTAATTTCCAACCGCCGCCTGTCCGAGCGCCAATCCGCCGTCGTTGGGCGGTACCAGGCGGTGGGTGTAGACGGTGAAGCCGTCGGCCCGCAGCAAAGCCAGGGCGCGGCGCAGCAAGGTCGCGTTCTGCCAGACGCCGCCGCTGAGGACGACGTCGTTTAAGCCGTGGGTATGGCGCAGGCGGCGGCAAACGTCGCGGGTCATCAGGGCGACGCCGTTGTGGAAGCGAGCGGCGCGGCGGTCGAGGGACAGCCCGGCGCGGCCGTCGGCCAGCAGGGCGGCCAAGACGGGGGTCGGGTCGATCTGGAGCGCCGGCTCGTCGGTACTCTTCGCATAGCCTATCGCTGCTATCCGCGTGATGCTGTTCCCGATCTCCTGCCCGCTGCTTAGCGGTGACGGACTGACCACCCCCGCGCCATTGCTGCCCGCAGCCACCATCGCGCCAGCGAGCCAAAGGTAGTCGAACTCGTAGGCCGCCGTCTCATCCGGATCGGCCGCGGCCTCGAACTCGATGGCCGCCTGCGCTTCGTAGGTGACGGTCTGGCGCACGCCGGCCAACGCCGCGGCGGCGTCGAAGAGGCGGCCCATGCTGGACGTGAGCGGGCTGTTGAGGCGGTAGGCTAGTTGGTGGTGCAGGGCCGCAAGGCGGTCGATGGCATCGGCTGGCAAGATGCCGGCTGGAAGTCGGCGAGCCTCGCGGACGGACGGCAGGTCATCGGCCCACGGCTGCCCGATCAAGTCTAGCCAGGCCAGAGCCACGCGCCACGGCTCGCGCACGGCGCGATCGCCGCCGGGCAGCGGCACGTAGCGCAGGTGGGCCGCGCGCTGATAGCCGCCATAGCCGGCCACCAGGAATTCACCACCCCAGATGGCCCCGTCGTCGCCGTAGCCCGTGCCGTCGAAGGCGACGCCGATGACTGTTGCGTCCGGCGGCAGGCCGTGTTCGGCCATGCCGGCGGCGATGTGGGCGTGGTGGTGCTGGACGCCAACGGCCGGCAGCCCCTCGCGCGCCGCCCGCTCCAGCGCGTAGCGCGTGGACAGGTAGTCGGGGTGAAGGTCGTAGGCCACCGCCGCCGGCTGGACACGGAACAGCCGCTCCAGGTGGGCCACGCCGTCCTCAAAGGCCAGCAGCGTCTCGTAGTTCTCCAGATCGCCGATGTGGTGACTCAGGAAGGCGTAGTCGTCGCGGGTCAGGCAGAAGGTGTTCTTCAACTCTGCCCCCGCGGCCAGCAGCGGGGGCCCGCTCCACGGCAGCCGCACCGGATAGGGCGCGTACCCCCGCGACCGGCGCAAGGGCAGTGTGTGGCTGCGACGGCCCGTTCCAGTTTCAACGCTAGAGCTTTGCCGCTCCTCTGAAAAATCTGTGTAATCTGCGAAATCTGTGGTTTCTTCCTCTTCTTCCACCACCCGCATCACCGAATCGTCGCAGCGCGTCTGGATGTCCCGGTCGTGGAGCAGGAAGGCATCGGCCAGCCCGGCCGGCCGCTCGCGGGCCGCCTCATTGGTGTGGGCGATTGGCTCTTCGCTCAGGTTGCCACTGGTCATCACCAGCGCCTCGGGGAAGCCGGGCGCGCGCGCCAGCAGCAGATGGTGGAGCGGCGTATAGGGCAGCATGATGCCGATGGTGCGCTGGCCCGGGGCCACTTCGGCGGCGATGGGGGAGTCGGCGCGGCGGTGGACGACGACGATCGGCCGCGCCCGCGAGAGGAGTAGCTCCTCTTCGGCCGGCGACAGCAGACAGTGGCGGCGGGCGGCAGCCAGATCGGGCAGCATGACGGCGAACGCTTTGCCGACCCGCAGCTTGCGGCGGCGCAGTTCGGCCACGGCGGCGGCGTTGCCGGCGTCGCAGGCTAGATGGAAGCCACCCAGCCCCTTGACGGCGACAATGCCCCCGTCGCACAACAGAGCGCGGGTGGCTTGCAGCGCGTCCTCGCCGGCGGCCGATTCAGTTGCGTCGCCCGGTCGCTCCAGCCACAGGCGCGGCCCACAGACGGGGCAGGCGACGGGTTGGGCGTGGAAGCGCCGGTCGAGGGGGTCAGCGTATTCAGCGGCACAGTCGGCGCAGAGCGGGAAGCCGGCCATCGTTGTCAGCGGCCGGTCGTAGGGGATGTCGCGGATGATGGTGAAGCGCGGGCCGCAGTTGGTGCAGTTGCTGTCTCTTATACACATCTGACGCTGCCGACGAGCGATCTAGGGTAGATCTCGGTGGTCGCCGCATCATTAAAAAAAAAAAAAGTACAAAAGATGGCTGATACCGGTGGCGTAGTATAATTAGAAAGTAATAAGTAGGACTCAGGAACAGCAGATACAAAAGAAGGAGAGAACGACTGTAAAGAGACTG
>CALLZA010000570.1 GCA_937858165.1 uncultured Ardenticatenia bacterium | reverse complement strand
CGTGTATATTACTGTTTTTGTTCATACTTTCTTATAGATCATTAATTTAACTGTCATTTTATACTTAAGGCAATAAATTTTGTTAGTTATTTTTTTTTTTTTTCAAGCAGAAGACGGCATACGATATCTAGTACGGTCTCGTGGGCTCGGAGATGTGTATAAGAGACAGAGATAGTCCCAATTGTGGACGATATAGGAAGACAGTTCGTCCTCAATGTTGTAAACCGCAGTTAGAAGAATCCCTGGCTTACAATGGTAATCTACCCGAGCGGTTGGACTGGCGATGACGACCTGCTCAGTGGTATCCTCTCCGGAGCTGCACCCCCACAGCAAACCGACTAGCAGAGATAGCCCCATAATGGTGATGCGGTTTCTAGTGTTCATGATCACGGTCCCTCTGGAGCATGGATATGACATCTCCCCAACCCATGTCGCGCCTCCTGGCAAATTACACAGCCTCCAATCTTCGACAAGTAGGCGACGCTCTAGAAACGACTGAGCGCAACATACCAAAAAAAAAACAACGTCAAGCAATTAGCAGGTATTTAGGAGGTGCATTTTCACTACTTCTAGACAGGTGCTTCCAAACAATACTCCCGATAACTGCTCCAGCTATCGGGAGTATATTTACAAAGGGCAGTTTAAGAATCGCGTTTCCCGTCAAGCGGCACATGGCTAGGAAGCGACTGGCGCTCCCAGCCGCGTGTCGCTTTCTATGGGTGTGCTTTGCAGATACAGCGTATCGGGGCAAAAGTCCTGCCTGTTGGGCCACTGGACGCTGCCGAGGAAGGGCCGGACGGCGTTGAAGATGCGCGGGTCTTTGAGTTCCTTGAAGATGCCGCGATCTAGGTAGGGCTTTACGTCGAAGACGCGGACTTCGTGGTTGGTGAAGGTCAGCCTGAGCGTGAAGTCAGGCCCTGGCCTAACCTCAGTGACTCTTGGCAGCATTCCCAGCCCTTTGCTCTGCTTTCTGTTCAAGTTGCTTCATCAGCATGGCCGACTTTTCCCGAAAGTAACGAATCAGTTCTTCGGGCGACTTGTCTTTAATCTGCTCGTATTGAGCGTCTCTAATGCGGCGTACCATAGCAATGGTGTCTTCATTCTTCGGATTCATCGGTAGTCACCTCTCTTGGCGAATAAATCTCAATAGACCGGTATCCCTGCTCCAAATTGACCGCATTAAAAAGCCTAATCTTGTTTAGAGGCCGAAAGCCCCGCCTACCCCACCGGCGAATTCAACAAAAAGCACGCCTCCGCCAACTGCGCTCCGTTGCCGATCATGCCCACCAGGTCGTTCTCCTGGAAGATGAGGCTGGGGCCGGGGTTGGTGATGACTTCGCCGCCGCGCAGGACGGCCACGACCGACGCGCCGACGCGCGAGCGGATGGCCGCCTCGGCCAGGGTGCGGCCGATGACCGGGCTGCCGGGGTTCAGCAGCTCCCAGGCGATCTCGACGCCGCGCGTGGCCATCAGAAGCTGGTCGAGCACCGGGTAGCCCCCCTCTTCCGGCAGGATGCCCTCATAGCTCTCGGTGCGCACGGCGTCCATGTAGGGCTGGATGCGGCTGGTGGCGTGGCCCAGGGCCAGCAGGGTGTGGCGTAGTATCTCCAGCCCGCCTTCCAGTTCGGGGTTGATGACGTGGCGCGCGCCCAGATGGTAGAGGTGCGGCAGCCGGTCGGCCGTGGCCGCCCGGGCGATGATGGGCAGTTGGGGGGCGATGGCGTGGGCGGCGGTGACGATCAGCTCGACCGTCGTCTCGTTGGGCGCGGTGACGACCAGGGCGCGGGCGTCTTCCAGCCCAACGTGGAGCAGAATCTCCGAGTTCGAGGCGTCGCCGAACATCGTCTTGATGCCCCGGCGCTGCAGCTCGTTGGCGTGGATCATGTTCTGCTCCACCACCAGGAACGGCAGGCCGAGGCGCTCCAGGACGCCGCCGCTGTGGCCGCCGACGCGGCCGTAGCCGACAATGACGACGTGCCCTTTGATGGGGTCGGGGGACGGGCCCGGTGCTTGCTCCTTTACACACCTGACGCTTCCGGCCGGCCACCGAGGGGAAAACTCGGCGGGGCCCCCCGAACAATAAAAAAAAAACACCAA
>CALLZA010000569.1 GCA_937858165.1 uncultured Ardenticatenia bacterium | reverse complement strand
TGTGTTTGCCTCGATATTATGACGCTTGTGATTTGTCTGTCTGCTGCGATACTGTGGAATAATATATTAGCTGGTGTAGGATATCGGAGTATGTACTGTTGGGTTTGTATCTGTGTCTATAGGGCTGAGTAGTCATGATTGTGTGTTTATATGAAGAGTGTCAGCAGGAATACGACATGTTTTTTTTTAATGATACGGCGTCCACCGAGATCTACACTATATCGCTCGTCGGCAGCGTCAGATGTGTATAAGAGACAGGTCCTATCCTCATTGTAGCGTGGGATGCTTTTTCCGCGCCACATGGGGAGGACGGGGCGATGAAGACGATTCTCATCCTCGGTGGCTACGGCCAGACCGGCCGCCTGTTGGCCCACCATCTGCTGGGCGAAACGGAGTGCCGGCTCATCCTGGCCGGGCGGCGGCCGGAGCGCGGCGCTGCCCTGGCCGCGGCGCTCAACGAGCAGGCCGGCCAAGATCGCGTAACGACAGCCCACGCCGACGCCACCGACGACGCCGGGCTGACCCGTGCTCTGGCCGGGGTAGACCTCGTCCTCGTCGCCAGCAGCACGGCGGCCCACTGCGAGCGTGTCGCCCGCGCCGCGCTAACCGCCGGCAGCGACTACCTGGACATCCAGTATGCCACGGCCAAGGTGGCAACGTTGCAGCGTCTCGCGCCGGCAATCGAACGCGCCGGCCGCTGCTTCATCACCGACGGCGGCTTCCATCCCGGCCTGCCGGCAGCGTTGGTTCGCTATGCGGCGGCACGCTTCGACCGACTGGAACAGGCCAACGTCGGCAGCGTCATCGCCGTCGATTGGGCCGCGCTCGACCTGGGGCCGGAGACGAAAGCGGAGTTCGTGGCCGAGTTCATGGAGTTCGACAGCCGTGTCTACCGGGGCGGCCACTGGCAGAAGTTGGGGCTTACGTCGATGATGAAGCCCTTGAACATGGCGTTTGGGCCACCATTCGGCCGCCGCGCCTGCATTGCCATGACTCTGGGCGAGATGGACGCCCTACCCGATCTCATCCCGTCGTTGCGCGAAACGGGCTTCTTCGTCGGTGGGTTCAACCCGGTCAGCGACTGGCTCGTTTCGCCGCTGGTGATGGTCGGGCTGAGACTGGCCCCACGCCGGCTACTGAGGCCGCTGGCCCGCCTTCAATTCTGGAGCATGGCCCGCTTCGCCCGTCCCCCCTACGGCACAGTACTGCAACTGGAGGCAGCGGGCGAGCGCGACGGCGCGCCGCATACGATGACGCTGCGCCTGAGCCACGATGATGCCTACGCCCTGACGGCCATCCCCATTGTGGCCTGTGTGCAGCAGTGGTTGGCCGGACCGCGGCGGCCGGGATTGTGGTTCCAGGCGCACTTTGTCGAGCCGGAAGCGCTGCTGCATGGCATGGCCCGCATGGGGGTACAGATTGTACAGGTGTGAAGAAATGGCACGCAGATGACCCTGATTAAGCGGGGACTTTCGCTGATCAGAATTGTTTATCGACGAAAATCCAGCAAAATCAGCCTCGTCTGCGTACCATTCTTCTGTCTACCCTATGAAGTGCTATAATCGGCCTCACTATGTCCGTTACCGAAATTCGAGCCTTCCCCGTCAATTCCACCGTGGTCATGCGCAGCACACTGTTCGCGCTGGCCAATCTGGGCGCGACGCTCCAGACCTACAACGAGGACAGCGGCGTCATCGTCGCCACCGTCTCGCGCTGGCTGGGCCTCCAGAGGCAGGAGGTCGTGGCCCGCGTGCGCTCGTTCGAACAGACCTGCCAGTTGGAGCTCGACGCGCCCGATGTGGAGAAGGCGCGCGAACTGCTGCAACTCATCGCCACCTATGTGCGCGACGGCGGCCGTGTGCAGGCCAACGCCACGATGCAGTGGGTCGATTTGCAGCTGTCTCTTATACACATCTCCGAGCCCACGAGACCGTACTAGATCTCGTATGCCGTCTTCTGCTTGAACTAAAAGAAACACGAGTACAAACCTCCAAAATAATCATGTGACACTTGTTATAAATACAACAAGATATCTAGTGTGATTGTGTGCGACACAGTATATAGTTAGATAAAGCACAGTCAACAACAGCGATCGAA
>CALLZA010000568.1 GCA_937858165.1 uncultured Ardenticatenia bacterium | reverse complement strand
CCCCGTGGTGAGGGTGGGGTGGAGACCCCCCCCGGTGCGGGCCGGCGTGGCTGGCGGGTCGCGCGCGGCGGAGGGGGAGTCGTGCCCGGGGGGGGCCGGGCCCTGCTGAACGCCCGCCCCGCGCGGGACGACGTAAAGCCCCCGGCCGGCGACATCACCACCGGTGTCAACATCCGGCGCGTGGCCCTCGAAGCGCCGATGCGCAAGATCGCCGAGAACGCCGGCATGAACGGTGACGTCATCATCCAGAACGTCCGCCGCATGCAGGACGAGAAGGGCGACCCGCAGTTGGGCTACAACGTCATGACCGGCGAGTACCTCAACATGGTCAAGGCCGGCATCATCGACCCGGCCAAGGTCACCCGCGGCGCGCTGGAGAATGCGGCCAGCATCGCGGCCATGATCCTGACTACCGAAGCGCTGGTGACCGACATCCCCGAAGACAAGAAGTCACCGGCCATGCCCGGCGGCGGCGGCATGGGGATGGGAGACATGGACTTTTAGTCCGGCGCGACCATAACCTAGAAATTTGCAGAAGACCCCTGTTCGCAGGGGTCTTTTGTATTCCGCGTGCGCCCGCGCGTGGGCCAGCCAAAGCATGGTCGCTATTCCATACAAAAGTATTGCCACTTAGCCATAATTGCGCCACGATACTGCTATGGTCACAGGTGACAACGCCTCATTCGAGTGGGATACGGCCAAAGAGCAAGCCAACCTAGCAACTCTATGACAAACAAAATCGTCTACTCTGATGGTGAAATAAACGAAGTTCGCATCATCCCCGACTTCCTGCCGCCCCCCTCCGAGTTGGCATTTCGGGAAGACACGGTCAAAGTGACAATTGCCCTGAGCAAGAGCAGCGTCGAGTTCTTCAAGGAGCAAGCGGCCAGGCACCAGGTCTCTTATCAGAAGATGATCCGGCGCTTGTTGGATGAGTATGCGGCGCGGTTTGATGAGTAGCTCAAAAGTAGAAGCGCTTCTTAGGAGTATCCGCTCATGGTCTGTGGCCTTGCTCCTGCTAACGGCCGTCAGCAGTGCGGCCTGCGCCGGTCAAGCCGCGACACGGCCCGACGCCGACCTCGTCTCAGCCGCTACGACAACAGCGGCCGCCGGTGACGCAGCGACCCACACCGCAACCCCGCCCCCTTCACTACCTCCATCGCCGCCGCCGCCAACCCAACCGGCCACACCGACCCGCCCAGCTACGTCTCGCCCCAACACGCCGGCCACCCCGTCTGGCCTTGAGCCAACGGCTGAGATTACAGTTGTGCCGCCAACGCTGACGCGCCGGCCGACGCCAACGCCCGTCCCCACCTCCAGCATCGTTCCCGGCTGGCTCACCTACGAAAACGAATTCCTGGGCTACAGCTTCAGCTATCCACCAGAGGCGACGATCGGCTACCACGGCACGACTGAGGAGCCGCCGGAAAACATTACAACGCGTCGGGAGTACTTGGCATGGGAGGAAACAGTCACCCCCAACAACCTCTGCGTAAGGGTGGGCTATAAGACAGGTTTCGTAACCGTGGGACCCGCGGACGAACCGCTCTCCCTCTACGCCTCGCCATGCGGCATCACCGGCATCGGCGATTACACCATCGAGGAGTGGGAAGAGGTCGTCACAATTGACGGGCAGCCGTATACGGCTGGCGCCATGAGATTATATATATGGCAGACCGACCTGTTGGAGCACGAGTACTATCTACTCCGCGACTTCAACAACGACCTGAATATTGATTTTGGACTCTCTATGAGGGGCGCGTCCAGAAGTGGGCAGCAGGACTTGACCGAAGCGGAATTCAACGAGGTGCGCGAAATATTGCTGCAAATCGTGGCCTCATTTCGCTTCTAGGAGGCTCATGACCTGGGCAGCCACCGCCTCGGCCGCCAACGCGCTCGTATCCACCACCAGGTCGGCATGCGCCCGCGCGTGGGCCAGCCGCGCCTTCTCCCGCTCCAGGTACGCCCGCTCGCCGAAGTGCGGCCGCCGCTCCAGCAGCGCCTCATAGCTGATATCGAGGTAGATCAACACGTCGGGGTCGACCAGCCGCCGCCACATGTCGGGCACGTAGGAGTGCTCCTGCGCCGGCTGCCGCGCCTCATACCCCGCCGCCCGCAGCGCCGCGGTCAGCGTGCTCTTGCCGCTGGCACAGGGGCCGACGACGGCGACGCGAAGTGCAGGGGGGCGGGGGAGCAGGGGAGCAGGGGGAAGGGTCATTCAGCAAACAGTATTCAGTGGGGCAGTGGGGCAGAGCAGAGAAGAACCTCACGCCAAGAGCGCCAAGAAAGAACTCATCTTGGCGTTCTTGGCGCTCTTGGCGCTCTTGGCGTGAGGTTCTTCCTCGTCACTCGTCACTCGTCACTCGTCGCTACAAAATGAGTCGTCCGCTCAGCCGCCGCACCTCATCCCCCTCCCGGCTGTCCAGCACAGAGATAGCCATGACGCTGATGTCGTCGCGGGCGCGGCCGTTGTCCATGGCCAGCGCCTCGGCCAGCAGTTGGTCGCAGATGTCGCGCGCGTCGCAGCGGCCCGCGCCGACCATGCGCCGGAAGGCCGCGTCGGGGTCATAGGCCGCGTCTCGCCCGCTCAGCGTCCCGGCGTGGCGCAAGCCGTCGGTGAAGGCCACCACCAGCGTACCGACCTCGATGGGAACCTCGGCGATGACCGGCTTGGTGTTGCGGTGGACGCCGACGGCCACCGACGGCTCGTCGAGCAGGGTGAAGCCGTCGGCCGCCGTATGCACCAGCACCGGCGACTCGTTGTTGCGGCTGATGACCAGCGTCCGGGTGCGGATGTCCACGGAGATGATGTTGAGCGTGGCCGAGACCTTGCCGCCGCGATTGGTGTAGAGGTAGTCGTGGGCCGCCCGCGCCGCCGCGCCGTCGCGCACGCCCTCGCTCAGCAGTTGCACCGCCTTGCGGGCGACGATGTTGCTGATGGCCTTGGCGCTCTTGCCGCTGCGCTGGCCGTCGACCAGGATCATGGAGATGCCGCCGTGCGGCCGCTCGACCATCTCCAGCGTATCGCCGCTCTCGCTGGTGGCCCACTTGGTGACCTTGGCAACCGCGAATTGCACTTCCATAAGAGAAGAGTCCACAGATTACGCAGATTACACAGATTATCCAGACAGAACACAACCATTATCCCCAGAGTTGCGTTTTGTTCAATCTGTGAAATCAGTGTAATCTGTGGACTTCTTCCTCTTCGATTAGGAAATAGCTATGATCCGCCACGAAAACTTCCCTTCGCGCCACATCCCGCCGCGCCACGTCGACGTCTGGCTGCCGCCGGGCTATGACCAGGGCGACCAGCGCTACCCGGTGCTATACATGCATGACGGCCAGAACTGCTTCAACGCCGCCGACTGCGGCTACGGCGTGGCCTGGGAGGTGCAGCACGCCCTGGCCCGGCTCATCGCCACCGGCCAGGCCCGCCCGGCGATCATCGTCGGCGTCTGGAACATCCCGGCCCGGCGCGTGCTGGAGTACCGCCCGGCGCGGCCGTTCGGCTATCTGTCGGCGACCGCCCGGCAGCGCATTCTGGCCCCCATGGGCGGCGCGCCTCTGTCCGACGACTACCTGGCCTTCGTCGTCCACGAGTTGAAGCCGTTCATCGACGCCAGCTACCGCACCCGGCCCGACCGCGACGACACCTTCGTCATGGGTTCCAGCATGGGCGGCCTCATCTCGCTCTACGCCATCTGTGAATACCCCGACGTATTCGGCGGCGCGGGCTGTGTCTCCACCCACTGGCCGGCCGTCGAAGGCGTCATCGTTCCCTATCTGCGCGACCGCCTGCCCGACCCGACCACGCACCGCCTCTACTTCGACTATGGCACAGCCACCATCGACACGCTGTACCTGCCCATTCAGACCCAGGTTGACACGCTGCTGGCCGCCGCCGGCTACCGTCGCGGCCACAACTGGCTGACCCTCCCCTTCCCCGGCGCGCCCCACAACGAAGACGCCTGGCAGCAGCGCGGCCACATTCCTCTACGCTTCCTACTGGGGGAGAGAGGCATGAGCCAGGCATGAGCGGCGGTTGCGGGGGGCGGCGGGGCGGATAAGATGAATGGTGGCGCGGCGGTTGCTGCGCCCTCATTTATGATAAACAACACCTCTCCTGTACTCCCTCGTTGGCGCGTCGTCGCCTGGCTTGGTGCGGCGCTAACGCTGCTGACGGCCTGTGGCGGCGCGGCAACCAATAGCGCGGCCACGGCCACCTTCCCGTCCGCGCCCGTCGTCGCCACCGACGGCCCACTGCCCAGCGGTTACCCGCCGGCCACGCCCCTTGCCGAACTGCCGACCGGCTACCCGGCGACCGCAGCCGCCTCGCCGGCCGACCCCGGCGCGACGGCGGTGGCCGAACAGCCGCCCACAACCGACGCCATCTACATGCCCTACATCGGCCAGGGCGCGGAGACGCCGGCCGAGGCCCCGTCGGCCACGCCCGAACCACCGACCGCCACGGCGGCGGTCGAACCAGCGCCCACCACCACCGCGGCCGTCCTGCCCAACGTGTCGCCGACGCCCATCAACGTCGCCGACTTCGACGCCGTGGCCGCCGAGCTGGCCGCCCGCGGCGAGACGCTGGTCTACAACAAGATCGGCTTCCACGTCACCTTTCTGGAAGAGGCCGATCAGCTCGACGGCTACATGCGCCGGCTCGACGACGAGGGCGTGCCGTTCTTCCTGAAGAGCGTCGACAACGCCGAGCCGCTCTACAAAGCCCAGGAACTCATGAAGGTCAGCGGCGTGGAGCACACGCTCGTCTACCGCTCGACCCTCTACGACGTGCCCGACTACAACCTCGACCCGGTGCTGGCGGCCGAGACGTATTGGGAGCTGGAGAAAGCCATCTGGCCGCCGGAGCTTGACCCGTCCGTCGTCTGGCTGGAGACGATGAACGAGCTGGACAAGAACCGCGCGGCGTGGCTGGCCCAGTTCTCGCTGCGCACGGCGCAACTGGCCCTGCGCGACGGCTATCGCTGGGCGGCGTTCGGCTGGGCGGCGGGCGAACCAGAGCCAAGTGATTGGGAGTCGCCGGCTATGCTGGAACTGCTGCGCCTCATCGCCGCCAACCCCGACCAACTGGCCATCGCCCTGCACGAGTATAGCTACACCGCCGACGACATCGCCCACGACTACCCGCACAAGGTCGGCCGCTTCCTCGACCTGTTCCGCGTCGCCGACGAGCACGGCATCCCGCGGCCGACGGTGCTCATCACCGAGTGGGGTTGGAGCTACGATCACATCCCGGCCGAGCCGCCGGCGATGGAAGACATCACCTGGGCGGCCCGCCTCTACGCCGCCTATCCGCCGATCCAGGGCCCCCGCGGCCCTCCGCGCGCAGCCGCTCGGCGGCAATCGGCGACAGCGGCTTGCGGTAGAGCAGCACGCAGCTGCTCTCCTGCGCGCCGCGCCAGAGCGTCCTGCAGCAGTGCCTGGGTTTGCCGACGCCGCGCTACGCGCACCCTTGGGCCTCGCCATTGTCCGGCAGATCAAGCAAGCGCACCTCGCCACAGGCGTCGTTGTTTGGTCGGCCTATACTCACCTCTTGCCCGCCATCCTGACATTGGTGGGAGAGGGATATCGCGGTCTGGCCTATGTGCCCAAAGGCAGTCGAGCTGAGACCTTGCGCCGGACCATAGCCTTCGTGCTGGCCGAAGCGGTTTATTCGCCCGGCACATCTACCGCCCGGGCCGCCCGTTCGGCCGGCGGCGTGGCGGCCCAGGTTGCGGCGGCCAGCGTGGCGCCGTCCAGGGCGGACTGCACGTCTTCCGGCGTGGCCTCGCGCACCTGGCCCACCAGGTCGCTGGCATCGGCGGGGGTGGGGACCCGCCCCCCCGGGCCCTCCGGGCAGGCCCCGGGGGGGGGTGATTGGCGGTTGGCGGGAGGTGTAGGCGGGGGGCAGCTCGTGACCGCCGGGGCCGGGCGGGCGACAGGGCTGGGGCGCCGTTGGCTCGCGGTCGATAACGCCGTTCGGGCCCCACTCGCAGAGGAACCCAGCGCCGGGCTCGCTGAGAATCTTGCCGCCCGGGCGGGCTTCGCCCTCGGGCACGACGACCTCGAGGGGCGGCCCGTCGGCCGGGGGTCACCGATGCCGCTGCGGCCAGCGATGTCCGCAAGGCGCTTGGCGCCGCAGTGGCTTCGATCAAGGCATCCAAGCCGACGCAGGTCACGCTGTTGTTTGCGCAAGACCCCAGCCCGACGATGCTTCGGGTGGCACTGACCGCACTGGCCGATGCCAGCTATGT
>CALLZA010000567.1 GCA_937858165.1 uncultured Ardenticatenia bacterium | reverse complement strand
TTCTACTGCGTCACATTTGTCACATATTTGCATATACTACACAAGTGCCTCGTCGTGTTTTTGTTTGTTTTTTTTTTTGTTTTTTCTTGTTTTTTTTTTTCAAGCATAAGACGGCATACGAGATCTAGTACGGTCTCGTGGGCTCGGAGATGTGTATAAGAGACAGGACCTGCGCGGCGTGGACGTGCTCTGCCTGGCCTCCGGTGGCGGGCAGCAGGGGCCGATTCTGGCCGCAGCCGGGGCCAACGTCACCGTCTTCGACAACTCCCCCGCCCAACTGCGGCAGGACGAGCTGGTGGCCCGGCGCGAGGGGCTGAGCATCCGCACCGTCCAGGGGGATATGCGCGACCTGAGCGCCTTCGCCGACGGTTCGTTCGACCTCATCTTCCACCCCGTGTCCAACATCTTCGCTCCGGAGGTGCGGCCGGTGTGGCGCGAGTGCTTCCGGGTGCTGCGGCCGGGCGGCGCGCTGCTGATGGGCACGGTCAACCCGGTCGAGTACGCCTTCGACCGCTACCTGGCCGACACAGAGGGCGTTCTGCAACTGAAGTACCGCCTGCCCTACTCCGACGCCAGCGACATCAGCGAGGAGGAGAGGACGAAGCTCTACGGCCCCCACGCGCCCTACGAGTTCAGCCACACGCTGGAAGACCAGATCGGCGGGCAGCTTGACGCCGGGTTTGTGCTGACTGGTTTCTTCGAGGCGCGCAAGGACAACGACCGGTTGGGGCAATACTTCCCCAACTACATCGCCACGCGGGCCATCAAGCCACGATGAAGAAGGGATGATCCGGAGATTGGCAGATTCGGTAGGTTTGAGAGCAGAAGGCTCACGCAAAGGCGCTAAGGGGCTTAGGCGCAAAGGAAGAAAAGAAAGGTCCTTCTTCTCTTCCTTATGCGCCTTGGCTACTTTGCGCCTTTGCGTGAGCCTCTTTCCCGTCGCGCATAGCGCAGCGTCACGCCGAGGATGTAGACCGCGGCCAACATACTGCCGCGCAGCGTGCCGCTGACCTTGGAGCGCCCGCCGCGCCGATTGGCCCACGTGACAGGCACCTCGACCACTCGCGCGCCGCGCCGCGCCGCCTTGACCGTCATCTCCGTCGGCCAGCCGTAGGTCATCTCGCGCATGTCGAGCGCGCCCAACAGGTCAGCGCGAATGGCGCGGTAGGGGCCGAGGTCGGTCACGCCCAGGCCGTAGAGGCGGCGCATCAGGGCCGCCGTCAGGGCGTTGCCGAAGCGCTGGTGTGGGGCCAGCGCGCCCCGTTCCGCACCGCCCCGGACACGCGAACCGAGAACGAGACCGGCCGTCCCCGCCGCCAGCGGGGCCAGCAGACGGGGTAACTCCTCAGGTCGGGCGCTGCCGTCGCCGTCCATGAAGACCAGCGTCGCCGCGCCCAGGGCCAACGCCCGCGCCGCGCCGGCCGCGCAGGCATAGCCGTAGCCGCGCCGGGGTTCGGCCACCACGTCGGCGCCTGCCGCCCGCGCCGCGTCGGCCGTGCCGTCGGTCGAGCCGTTGTCGGCCACGACGACCCAGGCCACGCCTTGCCGTCGCGTCCCGGCCACCAGGGCGCCGATGGTCGCGGCCTCGTTGAGGGCCGGAATGATGACGGCCACGGGGTTCATGGGGCCAGGAAGGCGCGCGTGTGGCGGCCCAGCCCAGGGTCGCCGGCCAACCGCGCCAGGTCGGGCGGGCCGTCCACGTCGTACCAGCGCGGCAAGAGGGCGACCCGCAACCCCACCCGCCCCGCCACGGCCAGCGTCTGGGCCAGCGTGTCAGGCGCGGACATGGTGACGTCGCGCACCAGCGCCGGGTGGGGGCGCTTCCAGCCGATGAGGTAGTAGCCGCCGTCGTCGCACGGGCCGAGAACGACATCCACGGCGGGGTCGTCGAGAGCGGCAAAGGCCGCCACCAGAAAGGCCACGGGCAGCGACGGGCTGTCGCTGTTGACCGCCGCCACTTGCCCGTAGCCGCGGGCCAATGCCCCGCTCAGCACGCCATCGAGCCGCTCGCCCAACGTCGCGCCGATCTGGGGCGCAAGTTCGAAGCCGGGAGCCAGGGCGGCGAAGTGGGCTGTGGCGTCCGGCGGCGTGAAGGCGATGCCCGGCACCAGCCCGTCAATCTGCCCGGCGACCGCGCGCACGTGGTCGATTACGTCCGCCAGGAAGCAGGCGTAGAGCGCCGCCGCCGCTTCCGGCGACAGCGGCGGGCAAAGGCGCGTCTTGGTTGTGCCGGGCGTCGGCTGCCGGGCCATGACGATCAGGGCGCGGCGGGGCGGTGGTGCGAGCATGAGCGTCTAAAGAAGAGGAATCATCCGCAGATTGGGCAGATTTCAGAGTGTCCGGCCCTTCGCCTCTCTCTGAGAAATCTGCCTAATGTGCCCAATCTACGGATCGTTTCTCTTTTTATGTCAACATCCGCACCCAGAAACCAGTAGGCGGGCGGCGGCGCAGCCAGGCATCGACGCCCAGGACGCGCCCGGCGGCGGTGATCAGGAAGATGAAGTGGAACATGGCCAGCATGACGTAGCTCCACGGCCACTCGTTGGGCACGGCCAGCATACCGACACCCAGATTGAGGGCCATCAGCAGGCCAACGGCCGCACCCAGCCGGGTCAGCGTCCCCGTCAGCAGCGACAGCCCGACCAGCAGTTCGGTCAGGAAGATGACCCAGGCGAAGAGGGTGAAGTTGGGGATGACGACCGCTTCGACGAAGCGGCCGTAGAGCGCGAAAGCCGGGAACTGCGCCTCCAGTTGCAGATAGTCGAGCAGGCCGCGCCCGGCGTCGGGGGCGAAGTCGGGCGGCAGCTTCCAGCGCAGCGAGAAGAGCCATAGCACGCCGATGGCGATGCGAGCCAGGGCAATGGGCCAGAGGGGGGCGCGTTCGCGCCGTAGGGTGTCGATGTTCATGGTGCGTGGCCTCTCCCGGAGGCCGGTGGGGTCTAGCCTCAGGTGAAGCAGGCGCGTTCCGTCGGCTGCCCCTGCTCGGCGGTGTATAGCTGGTCAACAATCCGCGCCACGGCGGCCGACAGCGGGAAGATGTCGCGCGCGACGCGCATATCACTGCTGCTGGGCGAGGCCAGGGGGTGCCAGAAGACGCCGTCGGCAGTGACCGTCATCTCCGGTACAAGCGTCTCGACCGACACCTCGGCCCCCTCGGTGGCGAAGCCGCGGCGGGCCAGCGGCCGGACGAAGTGGTCGGCGTCGCCGATGCCCAGGCCACGGCGGAACTCGCGCAGTTCATCCAGGTGGGCGGCGTTGGCCGGCGTCTCGGTCGTGCCCAGCCGCACGCGGAAGCCGGCATTTTGCAGGGCCCGAATGCCCTTGACCGTCTTGATCCACGTTCCCGCGCCGCGCCAGGCGTCGTGGAACTCGGCCCGGCCGCCGTCAAGGCTGACCTGCACCGTCAGATTGGGGTGGGCCACGGCGCACAGTCGCTCCAGCCGCACGCCCTTCAGCAACATACCGTTGGTCAGCACCGTCGTGCGCAGACGCGGCGCGGCGTAGGCCAGCATGTCGTAGATGTCGTCCAGCAGGAACGGCTCGCCGCCCGTGAAGTAGATGTCGCCGAAGCCCAGCGCCACCGCCTCGTCCACAATGCGCCGGATGACCGGCAGCCCCAGCGCGCGGCGCGGCGCAGTCGGGCTGGACTCAGCCACGCAGTAGGCGCAGCGCAGATTACAGTCGAAGTTGGTGTAGAGCCAGAGCTTCCAGGTAGAGAGATCATCCCTGGTGGCTTGCGCAGCGGAATGGACCATACCCGAGAGTATAGCCAATTCCGCTGCCAGAACGACTGCAACTTGCCCTAGCGCACGAGCCTTCTACGGGAAGGTTTCGCGCAACCAACTGATGACGTCCAGCACGCCGGGTGTGATCCGTCGGGCGCGAATGGGCGTATCGTCATCTGCATCGCAGAGTGTGCAGTGCTGCCAGACCTCCACCATCGCGACGACCGGGTACTCGGCCGTGCCGGCCACCTGCGGCGGATCCCAGTAGTGGTAGACTGCGCTGCCGCTGTGACCGGGGCTGATATCGCACGAGTTGCGAATGATGCGGTTCCAGCCATTGGACAAGGGTTCCAGATAGTCGCCCATCGCGCACAGACCGGTATGGCCGTAGAGGCGGGCCACCTGGCAATTGGCCGGCTCGTCATCCAGTTCGCCGTCGGGTTCAGGATCACTGTCGGTGTCACACTTCGGGTAGCCGCGGTTGAGGTTGTCCTCAACGTTGAGCGCGCCGGCCGACCGGGCCACGTAGCCCATCCAGCCGGTCTGGTCGCCCAACCGCTCAGGAATGACGATCAGGCCAATGTCCCATTTGGTGCAGGCCAACTTCTCTGCCGTGGTAGCGGTATCGGCATTGGGGCATTGCGTCCGCCACTCCGACGGCGTCCAGTACCAGCGCACCGGATCGCCGGGATCAGGATTGGGATCGATGACCGAGTCGCCGTATGGAAAAACGTCTTCCCCATTGCGACCAGGAGCTACGCCGAAGGTATACCAGGTAGTCGTCCCCATCTTGTTGATGCAGTGGGCAGCGGTGATGAGGTGGCGCGGTCCGATCAGCGTGCCGGTGCAATTGGAGTTATCGCCGCCGACCGAATGAAACTGGGCGATGGCTCGCCAGGGCCACAGGGTTGTGGGCGTGCGGACGATGCGCGAATCGTTGCCGTTACTCCAACCCAAGCCGGAGCGGCCAGACGAGGATTGGCCCACCGCAACGGGCAAGAACAGCCGCAGCAGCATCTCCAGCCCGGCAGGGTCGTCGACCGGATCAGTTCCCAGCGTCTGGCCGGCCGTCTCGCGGCGGTTGTGGACGGCGTCGAGCATTACCGGCCCCATCGTCACCTCGTATTCCCACAGGTTACCGCTGTTGAAGACCCGATAGCGCTGCTGTTCCGAGGGGACAGTGCCGGGCGGGCGTTCGTTCGGGTCAGGGTCGCCCGTCTCATCGTCCGCGCCCACGAAGCCGTCTGTCTCCGGCGGCGCGGACAATTGCCCTTTGCCGATGACCATTACGGACAACTGGTCGCTGAAGTGAGCGGTCGACTGCGGAGGGTTGGGCAAAGACATGAATTCTACAAGGCAGGCCAGACCATAGGGGTCTTTATCCGCGCAGTCGTCCTGGGCCATCGATACAGAGGAGACCGAGATCGCGAGCGTCAGGGTGGTAGCGAAGAACAGCAGGATTCTGACCGACTTCCTGAGGGGGAACATGAGCCTTTCTTCCTTGCTTCGCGGGCGGACCCACGGCGCATGGCGCAGAGGAGAATCACTCCGCCTGCGTGAACCGTAAGTAACGGAAGGGTCTGGAGGAATTGTAGCATACGCTGTCAACTCTCTGACCGAGAGAGAACAGCGATTATGTGTTTGACGCCCAGCGGGCGTTGCCGCTCTGTGAGACGGTGATTTTTGTCGCAGTTGGCGGCGCGCCGGCAGTCAAGCCTTTCAGGCAGTCGCCAGCAGGACGCCGTGGGCCGGTTCCATCCGCGCCGTGAAGTGGCGCAGCGTCTCCGGCGCTTCAACCATACGCACGCCGCGGATGCGCCCCTTGATGGTGTTGACGTAGAGGATGACCTCGGCCAGGTAGTCGACGTGGCTCTGGGTATAGACGCGGCGCGGGAAGGCCATGCGCACCAGTTCCATCGCCGCCGGCTTCTCGCTGCCGTCCGGCTGGTGGCCGAACATCACCGAGCCGATCTCCACCGAGCGAATGCCGCCCTCCAGGTAGAGGGCCAGCGACAGCGCCCAGGCGGGGTACTCGTCTTGCGGCACGTGGGGCAGCATGGCCCGCGCGTCGATGTAGACGGCGTGGCCCCCAGGGGGTTGGACGATGGGCACGCCGTTGGCGGTCAGGATGTCGCCCAGGTAGGCCACGGAGCGGATGCGGTATTGCAGGTAGTCCTCGTGCAGCACCTCCTCCAGCCCGACGGCGATGGCCTCCAGGTCGTAGCCGGCCAGCCCGCCGTAGGTCGGGAACCCCTCGGTCAGGATGAGCATGTTCTTGCACTTCTGGGCCAGCGCGTCGTCGTTGAGGGCCAGGAAGCCGCCGATGTTGGCCATGCCGTCCTTCTTGGCGCTCATCGTGCAGCCGTCGGCGTAGCTGAACATCTCCTGGGCGATGTCGAGCGGCGTCTTGTCGGCGTAGCCCGCTTCGCGGGTCTTGATGAACCAGGCGTTCTCGGCGAAGCGGCAGGCGTCGAGGAAAAAGAGCACGCCGTGGCGGTGACAGATCGCACCGGCGGCGCGGATG
>CALLZA010000566.1 GCA_937858165.1 uncultured Ardenticatenia bacterium | reverse complement strand
TTATGTACAGTGCTCTGATATCGAGGTCGAATCGCTAGATGTAGTCTGTAGTGCATAGCAGATTAGTCGTCACTATACCTGTTTTGTCGTAGCAGTTGTTCGTTTGTTTTTTTTCAAGCAGAAGACGGCATACGAGATCTAGTACGGTCTCGTGGGCTCGGAGATGTGTATAAGAGACAGGGGTATAGGTGCGCGTGCGCAGCGCGGCGTGGCTGTTCAGCAGCGGGTAGAGCCGGCGCATGACGTAGGCCGCGCCGCCGTTGGGCAACACGTCCTCCGTGCCGGTCATGTACTCCTCCAGGAAGCCCAGCAACTCGGCCGAGGCCTGGCTGATGCGCGTGTAGAGCCGCACCATCCGCGCCTGAATGGCGCGAAAGAGGGTCAGCATGATCAGCGCGTAGGTCAGCCCGACCAGGCCGACGCGCCAGTCGGCGAGAAAGACCAGCACCAGGATGCCGGCCACCAGCAGTCCGTTGCCCAGCAAACTGACGACGATCTCCGAGAAGTACTCGGCCAGTTGGCCCACGTCGCCGTCGATGCGCTCGATGAGTTCGCCGGGCGTGCGCAGCTTGTGGAAGCCCATGTCGAGCCGCAGCACGTGGGCTGTTAGATCGGCGCGCAGGGCATTGGTCGTCGTCCAGCCGAGGTCTTCGGTCAGGTAGACCATCACCAGATGGATGACCTTCTGGGCCAGCACGGCGGCGAAGAACAGGGCGGCGATGGTGTAGAGACGGTTTGGCGAACCATCTTCGCCGGCGGCGGCCGTGTCCACAAAGCGCCCCAGCAGTTGCGGCCCCAGGAGTTGCAGGGTGATGGAGCCACCCAGCAGAAGGAACAGGAGCGCCACGCGGCCGCGATGGGGGCGCAGGTAGTGGCGCAACATGGCTAGCGGTTGAGTTGGAATTGGATTCATGTTTCGAGCTACGAGATACGAAAGACCAGATACGAGCTTAGAGCGACACAGCGTGGACGGCGGGCGGCCAACCGTCAACGGATGTCAATCGGGCGAAACGAATCGCCGGAGCGTGGATTGTGGCGCGGGGAAAGTGGGCCGGGTTCCGGGTTGGGGAACCAGCCAGCGGCGAGACCACAGGGAGCGCCCTGCGGCCGGGGTGGTCAGCTAGGCCCGCGGGCGGCGGGCGAACAAGCGGAGCGACTTACCAGGCGGCGGGGGGCCTCACGCGGCGGCGATTCGGTTGGACTGGATGGTAGATTGTGCTTGCATCTCGGGTTCCTCCTGTCATCTGTTTAACTTCGCCAACGCGGGGCAGCATAGCATAGGCCGGGCGTGGCTGTCAATAAGCCGCGGCCACTTCTACGACCAGGTTGCCCCGCTTGCGCCCCGTCTCTACGTAGCGGTGCGCCGCGGCAATGTCGGCCAGCGGATAGCAGCGGTCGACGACCGAACGCAACTCCCCCGTCACCAGCAGCCCTTTGAGAAAGTCGAGCTTCTCCCGGCTCTGGCTGAAACCCGTGGCGGCGAATACCGCCCGCTTGCCGCCGCCCAGCCGCGTGCGCGCCATCTGCGCCAGGATACCGAGCGAGGGGACGGCGGTCATATAGACGCCACCCGGTTTCAGCGCGTCCTGGCAGCGCCCGAACGAGCTTTTGCCCACCGCGTCGAAGATGATGTCATAGGTGTGGCCGTCGTGGGTGAATTCCTCACGGGTGTAGTCGATGACGCGCTGCGCTCCCAGGGAGCGGACAAGCGCCGCGTTGGCTCCGCTGCACACCCCGGTCACCTCCGCGCCATAGTGCCGCGCCAGTTGAACGGCGAACGTGCCGATGGCCCCCGACGCGCCGTTGATGAGGATTGTCTGCCCGGGCTGGAGGTGGGCCACGTCGCGCAGGAAGGTCAGGGCCGTCATGGCTGCGTCGCACATACCCGCCACTGCCCGATAGGCCATGCCCGCGGGCAGCGTGGTCACGACTCCATCCTCGGCCACACAGAGGTACTCAGCGTGGGCAGCGGCCATTTGCGCCCCAAAGACCCGGTCGCCCACCCGAAAGCGGGTCACGTCCTGGCCGACGGCCTCGACCTCCCCGGCAAAGTCGGTGCCGGGCGTCTGCTTGGGCCGGGTCAGACCAGAGAAGAAGCGAATGAGGAACGGCGAACCACTGCGGCCGGCCACGTCGCTCGGCGTCACAATCGTTTCGTAGACGCGCACCAGGATTTGCTTGTCCTGCGGCGTCGGTTTGGGCTGGTCAACGAGTTGAATGACGTCGGCCGAGCCATAGTTCGTGTACTTAACTGCTTTCATGGTATGTCCTCCCTAAATTCTGGAACTAGACGACGCGGATGGCGACGTTGCCCCGCTTGTGCCCCTGGTCGACGTAGCGGTGGGCCTCGACGATCTCTTCCAGTGAGTAGCAACGGTCAATAGTCGGCCTGACCTGGCCTGCCTCAATGAGGTTCCTCAGGACAAGCAACTCCTCCAGCCCAATGTCCCGTCCAGAGTCGGCATCCGAGTGCTTGTGGACGTTTAGGTAGACGCCGGTCTCCTTCAGCGCCTTCTTGGCGCGCGCCGGCGGATACTTGGCGACGGCATCGAAGACGACGTCGTAAGTCGCGCCGCTCTGGGCAAAATCCTCGCGGGTGTAGTCAATGACCTGCCCGGCGCCTAAAGACCTGACCAGTTCAACGTTCGCGCCGCTACAGACGGCGGTGACTTCGGCGCCAAAGTGATTGCGGGCCAGTTGCACCGCGTTCGTGCCCACGGCGCCGGACGCGCCATAGATGAGCACGCTCTGACCGGGCCGGATGTTGCCCTTCCTGAGGCAGCGCAGCGCCGTCATCCCCGCGCCGACGGCCGCCGCGGCCTCCTCGTAGGTCAGGTTAGCCGGCTTGCGGGCCACCAGGCCGTCCTCCGGGAAACACTTGTACTCGGCATAGCCGCCAAAATCGACTTCAAACGTCGAGGCGAAGACTGGGTCGCCGACCTTGAACCGGGTGACGTTCTGGCCCACCGCGTCAATGTCGCCGGCCAGTTCCATGCCCAACACCTTGCGGCGCGGCCGCCAGACACCCAGGTAGAAACGCGCCAACAGCCATTGGGCGCGGGGAACGGCGAAGCGCCGCATCCGTGTGTCACCCACGGTCACGCTGGTCGCGCGCACGCGCACGCGCACCTCGTTGGCCTCGGGCGCGGGGGTGGGCAGTTCGACCAGCCGCAACACTTCCGGCGGCCCATAACGGTCATAGACGATCGCTTTCATGGTTCCTGACTCTCCTTATCGGCATGAGCAGCCCCAGAGCGACGCGCCCTCTTCAGGAGCGCCTGATCCTCTTCAGGACTATAGATGAAGACCTCTTCCAGCGGCGCGCCGAAGACGCGGGCGATGCGAAAGGCCACTTCCAGCGACGGCGAATACTGCGCTTTCTCGATGGCGACGATGGTCTGCCGCGTTACGCCAACCCGGTCGGCCAGCTCCTTCTGGGTCATCTCGTTGTGGTAAAAGCGCAGCTTGCGGATGTTGTTGCTGATGGGCGTCTGCTTCATGTCAGACCCCTCGCCGGTAGTAGACCAGCTTGGAAACGCCGCCGAAGAGCTCGGCGATGATGAGGAAGGCAATCAGGATGACAAACATCACCGTGACCGAATGGCCAAAGGCCAACGCCGCCGTCGCCAACAGAAAGCCCACGCCAAACACGACGAACTGGTTGCGCGTCGACTTGAGTTCAATCAGCTTGTCGCGCTCGTCTTCAAACGATGGGTCTTCCTCTTCGCGGGTGACAATGGCGTGGGAGATGGCCAGGAGGATCTGCGCCACCACCTGGAAGAGGATTTGCACGCCGATCAGAATGAGCAGCGCCCGGCCCCAGAAGACCAGGACGCTGGCGGCGTCGAAACTACCGGCCTGGTAACGTTGCCACACCAGCACCGCGAAGACAGCATATACCACTGTAGACGTAAGCAGGGAGACGATTACGCTCTTTTCCTGGAAAGACAGCCCCGCCTCGTTTTCGTACTTGTCCGGTGAATAAGTCATATTACCTCCATGCGTCAGCTCTTGTTTACATCGAGTAATGTTTGATGGACACATAGTATTATATGTTTTACCTGATGTCAAGTATTTTTGACACAATTTGTCGAAATTGACCTGTCTGAGTTAGCATAGGCGTGTTCCGACCGATCCTCTATCGCCGGCGCGACACACCCAGCACTGCCCCATAGTCCGGCAAGGATGACCTGCGATGGTAGTTCGTGGCAAGCAAGTGATCGTCGTTCTGTTGTTGGCGCTGGGCGTGGGGCTGTTCGGGTTTGCTTCGCTAAGGGCACAGGCGACGGCGGGCAACACGGCCGCGCCCGCCGCGGTGCGGCCCTTCGTCGCTCCGCCCGCCCTGCCGAGCGACGGCTTCCAGTTTGCCGTCATCGGCGACTATGGCAGCAACACCATCAACGAAGAGCGCGTCGCCGATCTAGTGGCCGGTTGGCAGCCGGCCTTCGTCGTCACCACCGGCGACAACAACTACGACAACGGCGCGGCGACGACGATCGACCGCAACATCGGCCAGTACTATAGCCAGTTCATCGGCAACTATCAGGGGCAGTATGGCGACGGCAGCCCGACCAACCGCTTCTGGCCCAGTCTGGGCAACCACGACTGGCGCGCGCTGAGTTGCGACGGCGACACCTGCACCGGCCCCTACTTCGACTACTTCACCCTGCCGGGCAACGAGCGGTACTACAATGTAGACATGGGGCTGATACGCCTATTCGTCGTTGACAGCGACGACGCCGAGCCGGACGGCATCACTGCCGACTCGGCCCAGGCCGCCTGGCTGCAAGCCGGGCTGGCGGCCTCCACCGCCTGCTTCGATGTAGTCGTATTCCACGACAGCCCCTACTCCACCGGCATTCATCACGGCTCCAGCCCGCATATGCGCTGGCCTTTCGCTGCCTGGGGGGCCGACGTGGTCATGAGTGGGCACGAGCACAACTATGAGCGGCTCGACGTGGCCGGCATGCCCTACTTCGTCAACGGCCTGGGCGGCAAGAGCAAGTACAAGTTCGGCAACGTCAATGTGCTGCCGCCCGGCGTCACGTCGCTGGCCCGCTACAACGCCAAGTACGGGGCGATGCTGGTCACGGTCAGCGAGAGCGGCCTGACATCGCAGTTCTTCAACACCGATGGGGCGTTGATTGACACGTACACGCTAAGCAAAACCTGCGCCGCCGACACGACCATGACCTCGACGGCAACGGCAACGGCGACAAGCACGCCCACCGGTACGCCGACGATGACGCCCACCAACACCCCAACGGGCACTCCGACCGGTACACCCACGACGACGGCAACCAGTACGCCCACTGGCACACCAACGACAACGCCGACTACCACGCCGACGGCTACGCCTACCGAGACACCCAGCGCGACCGCAACGGCCACGGCCACCGCCACCTTCGACGCCACGGCCAGCGCAACCCCCACCGCTACACCGACCGGCACGCCAACCGAAACGGCCACGGCCACGCCAACCGAAACAGCCACGGCCACAGCGACGGGCACACTGGAAGCGACGCCCACAGCCACGGCGACCCTGCCGCCGCCAACGACGGTTATTTATCTCCCAATTGTGACGACGAGCGAGGAGCCGTAAGACGGGCGGGTGACTTGCTAATGCGCCTTATTACAGAGGTAAGGATTGTGCTGCTTAGGCTGAGTCCATGATACGCCGGCCAAGCAAATCCTGTCCGATCTCCCCCACCGTCGCGCAGCCACACAACCCCATCGCCAAATCCACCTCGAAGCGCAGGATGTCGAGTACCTTCTCCACGCCACTCTGGCCCGCGGCCGCCAGCCCCCACAGCACGGGACGACCGACGGCCACGGCCTTCGCGCCATAGGCCAGCGCCTTGACCACGTCCGTGCCGCGGCGGATACCGCCGTCGATGAGCACCTCGACCTTGCCATCCACCGCCTCGACGATCGCCGGCAGAGCGTCGATGGTCGCCGGGGCAGTGTCGAGCTGCCGTCCGCCGTGGTTGCTGACGATGACCCCGGCCGCGCCGGTGTCGGCCGCCTGCCGCGCGTCGTCGGGATGGACAACGCCCTTCAGCAACACCGGCAAGTCGGTCAGCGAGCACAGCCACTCCACGTCCTTCCACGATAGGGTCTGATCGAACAGCTGTCTCTTATACCCATCTGACGCTGCCGACGAGCGATCTAGTGTAGATCTCGGGGGTCGCCGAAGCATTAAAAAAAAAAAAAGAAGACAACAGAGGGAGCAACGAGAGATGGGAACAAAAA